>DATLZL010000085.1:0-4417 GCA_035574035.1 Binatia bacterium
GAGAGGTTCACCGCCGTGCCGACCGACCGCGACGACGTCGCGATGATCGCCTACACCTCGGGCTCGACCGGCGTGCCCAAGGGCTGCGTGCACTTCCACCGCGACATCCTGGCCTCGGCCGATTCCTACGCCCGCCACGTCCTCCACCCCACGCCGGAGGACCGCTTCGGCGGCCACCCCACGCTGGCCTTCACGTTCGGGACCGGCGGCCTGCTCGTGTTCCCGTTCCGCTTCGGCGCCTGCACGGTGCTGAGCGGGCCGTTCACCCCGGAGTCGATGCTGGAGACCTTCGCCCGCCACCGGGTGACGATCGCCTTCTGCGCCCCGACCTCCTACCGCCTGATGCTCGGGGTGCCCGAGATGCGGAGCCGCTACGACCTGGGCGCCCTGCGCGTCGGCGTGTCGGCGGCCGAGCCGCTGCCGGCCGCCACCTGGCGCGAGTGGCGGGAGGCCACCGGCGTCGAGCTGCTCGACGGCATCGGCTCCACCGAGATGTTCCACATCTTCCTCTCCTCGCAGCGGGGACGGGTCCGGCCGGGCGCCACCGGGGTGCCGGTGCCGGGCTACGACTGCCGGGTGGTGGATGAGTCGGGCCGCGAGCTGCCGCCCGGCCAGGCCGGCCTCATCGCCATCAAGGGCCCCACCGGCTGCAAGTACTGGCGCAAGCCCGACCGGCAGGCCGAGTACGTGCGCTGGAACGGCTGGAACGTGACCGGCGACGTCTACGTGATGGACCCCGACGGCTTCTTCACCTTCCAGTGCCGCTCCGACGACATGATCGTCTCCGGCGGCTACAAGATCCCCGGGCCGGAGGTCGAGCGCGTGCTGGACGAGCACCCGGCGGTGGCGGAGTCGGCGGTGGTGGCGGCGCCGGACCGCACGCGCGGCTTCATCGTCAAGGCCTTCGTCGTGCTGGCCCCGGGGTGGATCCCGTCCGAGGGGCTGGTGGAAGAGCTCCAGGAGCACGTCAAGCGCGAGCTCGCCCCCTACAAGTACCCGCGGGCGATCGAGTTCGTCGAGCGGCTGCCGCGGACGGAGACCGGCAAGATCCAGCGCTACCGGCTGCGCCAGGCCGACGTGATCCCCTACGACCCGCGCAGCGCCGGATGAGGTCGGCCCGGTGAAGTTCGGCGTCTTCCTCCCGGTGTCGGGCCGAGCCGCCGCCGGCGTGCTCGGCGAGGCGGCGCGCCGGGCCGAGGCGCTCGGGTACGACTCGGTCTGGGCCGCCGACCGGATCGTCACGCCGTGGGAGATCGCCACCCCGTACCCCTACCACGAGGACCGGCGGTTCTTCGTGCCGCCCGACGCGCCCTTCCTCGAGCCCCTCACGTGCCTGGCCTACCTCGCCGCCTGCACCGAGCGCGTGCGCCTCGGCATGAGCGTGCTGGTGCTGCCCTACCGCCACCCGCTCCACTGGGCCAAGGTGGCGACGACGATCGACCACCTCTCCCGGGGCCGGCTCGTCCTGGGCATCGGCGTGGGCTGGATGGCCGAGGAGTTCGACGCCCTCGGCGTGCCCTTCAAGGACCGGGCGGCCATCGCCGAGGAGCAGCTGCAGGTGGTGACGCGGCTGTGGGGCGAGGCGCGCCCGACCTTCCAGGGCCGCTACTACCGGTTCCCGCCGCTTGGCTTCGCGCCCAAGCCCTTCCAGCAGCCGCGCATCCCGCTCTGGGTCGGCGGCGAGAGCGCGGCCGCCCGGCGGCGGGCGGCCCGGTGGGGCGACGCCTGGTTCCCCTACTTCGTGCGGATCACGCCGGCCGAGCTGCGGGCCCGCTTCGACGAGGCCCGCGCCTGGGCGCGCGAGGGCGGACGCGACCCGGACACCCTGCGGCTGAACTGCTGCCTGCCGGTCGAGGTGACGCCGGCGCCGGTCGCCCAGGAGGCCGACCGCCTGCGGGGGACGCCGGCCCAGATCGCCGAGGCGCTCCGCGCCTTCCGCGCGATCGGCGTCGAGCACCTCGTGCTCCAGTTCATGGCCCCGCGCTGGCCCGAGCGCCTGGAGCAGATCGAGCGCGTCGCCCGCGAAGCCCTCCCCGCCGTCCGCGCCTGAGCCGGGGGCGAAGGCCGCCGGCGAGGGTCAGCGGCTCGGCCGCGGCGTGAAGCCCTTGACCGACACGTACTGGGGCGGCCACGGCAGGTCGTAGCCCTGCTCCCACGCCGCGTGGCGCGTCCAGTACGGGTCGAAGAGGTGGGCGCGGGCCAGCGCGCAGAGGTCGGCGCGGCCGGCGGCCAGGATCGAGTTGACGTCGGCGTAGGAGGCGATGGCGCCGACGGTCATGGTGGCGATGCCGGCCTCGTGGCGGATCCGGTCGCTGAAGGGCGTCTGGTAGAGCCGGCCGTAGGCCGGCTGCTGGTGGGGCACGGTCTGGCCGGTGGAGACGGTGATCAGGTCGCAGCCGTGCTCCTTGAGCCGTCGCGCCACCTGCACCGCCTCGTCGGCGGTGAGCCCGCCCGGCGCCCAGTCGGTGGCCGAGATCTTCACCGAGATCGGCTTGCCGGCCGGCCATACCTCTCGGACGGCGTCGAAGACCTCCAGCGGGTAGCGCAGGCGGTTGTCGAGCGGGCCGCCGTACTCGTCGCGGCGCACGTTGGTCAGCGGCGAGATGAACGAGGCCAGCAGGTAGCCGTGCGCCATGTGGATCTCCAGCATGTCGAAGCCGGCCTCGTCAGCCATCCGGGCGGCGCGTGCGAACTGCTCGCGCACCCGGTCCATGTCCTGCCGGTCCATCTCCTTCGGCACCTGGCTGTGCGGGAAGTAGGGAAGGGGCGAGGCCGAGATGAGCGGCCAGTTGCCCTCCGGCAGGGGCTCGTCGATCCCCTCCCACAGCCGGCGGGTGGAGCCCTTGCGCCCGGCGTGGGCGATCTGGAGCGCGATGCGGGCGCCGGAGTGGGCGTGGACGAAGTCCACGATCCGCTTCCAGGCCCCGACGTGCTCGGGCTTGTACATCCCCGTGCAGCCCGGGCTGATCCGTCCCTCGCGGCTCACGTCGGTCATCTCGGCGATGACCAGCCCGGCGCCGCCGACGGCGCGGGACCCCAGGTTCACCAGGTGCCAGTCGTTCGGCGTGCCGTCCTCGGCCGAGTACTGGCACATGGGGGAGAGCACGACGCGGTTCGGCAGCACCAGGTCCCGGAGCCGGAACGGGGCGAACATCGGCGGGGGCGGCGGCTGGGCGCTGACCGTCACCCGGGCCTGGTCGGCGGCCCGGGCGGCGAACCAGCGGTCCACCGTCTCGACGAACTTGGCGTCCCGCACCTTGAGGTTCTCGTGGGTCACCCGCAGGCTGCGGGTGAGCAGGCTGAACGCGAACTGGATGGGCTCGAGCCGCCCGTAGTAGCGCTCGGTCTGCTCGAACCACTCCAGGCTCACCTGGGCCGCCCGCTGCAGCGACTCCACCAGCGGCCGGCGCTCCTCCTCCCAGGCCCGCAGCGCGGCCGGCACGTCGCGGTGGCGCCCGAGCGCGGCCGCCAGCGCGATGGCGTCCTCCATCGCCAGGCGGGTCCCGGAGCCGATGGAGAAGTGGGCGGTGTGGGCGGCGTCGCCCAGCAGGACCACGTTCCGCCAGTGCCAGCGCGCGTTGCGCACGGTGGGGAAGGAGCGCCACAGCGATCGGTTGGTGAGGATCCGGTGGCCGGCGAGCTCGCGGGCGAACAGCCGCTCGGTGAAGGCGGCGGTGTCGGCCTCGTCGGCCCGGTCCAGCCCGGCCCGCCGCCAGGTCTCGTCGGTGCACTCCAGGATGAACGTGGAGTGCCGGTCGTCGTACCGGTAGGCATGCACGCGCCAGAGGCCGTGCTCGCTCTCCTTGAAGAGGAACGTGAAGGCGGCGAACGGATAGGTGGTGCCGAGCCAGACGAACTTGTTCGGGCGCCAGTCGATCCGGGGGCCGAAGTGCTCGGCCCACCGGGCGCGGACCGTGCTGTTGACGCCGTCGGCGCCCACCACCAGGTCGGCGTCGGCGAAGTCGGCCGGGTCGGCGACCTCGGTGGAGAACCGCAGCCGCACCCCGAGCTCGGCCGCCCGGCGGTGGAGGAGGTCGAGCAGCCGCCGGCGGCTCAGCCCGGCGAAGCCGTGACCGGTGCACGTGAGCACCTGACCCTGGTAGTGGATGTCGATGTCGTCCCAGTGGGCGAAGGCCTGGGTGATCGCCTCGTAGGTCGGCCGGTCGGCTTCGGCGAAGGTGGTCAGCGTGGCGTCGGAGAAGACGACGCCGAACCCGAAGGTGTCGTCGGGGCGGTTGCGCTCGAGGACCGTGATGTCGTGGGCAGGGTCGGCCTTCTTCATCAGGATCGCGAAGTAGAGGCCGGCCGGGCCGCCGCCGATCGAGACGATCCGCACGGTGGGATTGTACCGGACCCCGGGGCTTGACGGCCGGCGCCGCCGGTGGTCCTGTGAGGGCGAGCGGGAGGTGATGGCGAT
>DATLZL010000086.1:0-3923 GCA_035574035.1 Binatia bacterium
GAGAAACAGCCGGCGCAGCGACTTGGGCGAGCGCGAGTACCGGGCGAACAGCGCCCCCTTGACCACCTCCGGCAGGTTCCGGAGCGCGAAGACCGGGCCGTCCAGGTTGGTGAAGTACGGGGCGAGCGCCGCGCGCTCGGCGGGCGTGAAGGTCTCGGTCATGGCGCCGATGGTACCCCGGTCAGGTCCAGGCGCGCAGGACGGCCACCAGGGCCACCGCGGTGGCCGGGCTGACCAGCAGGTTCACCCGCCGGGCGCCGAGCAGGCTCAGGAACACCGCCGGGAAGGCGAAGTCCAGCCCGTCGCGCTCCGGCGCCTGGGCCAGGCCGCCCACCAGGGTGCCGACGGCGACGCCGCCCAGGAACGCGCCGCTGATTGCCGCCGCGCTGCCGATGCACACCCATGCATCCGGGGCCGCGAGCGGCTGACCGCGACGGCGAACGACTCGTCGTTGAGCACGTGGGCGACCAGGGCCACCGCCCAGTGCGGGAAGGCGCGAAAGGACGGCGCCAGCGTGGCTGCCATCAGGTAGTGGCGCAGGTTGATCACGTAGGTGGTCAGGACGACGGCCAGCGGCGACGCGCCGGCGGCCAGCATGGGCACCGCCACGAACTGCGCGGCTCCGGCGAAGACCACGACCGACATGGCCCACACCTCGAGCGGCCGGAGCCCGGCCTGCACGGCCAGGCCGCCGAACACGGTCCCGTAGACGAACACGGAGGGGACCAGGGCCAGCGAGGCGACCAGCCCGTCGCGGAAGCCGCGGGGCGGGACACCGGTCATAGGCGGCGGTCTAACCGGCCGCGCCGGCCGCGCGCCGCGTCTTGACACCCGCCCGGCCGCGACTACGATCACGACACCCTGCCGGACGCTCCGGCGCCAGGAGGACGTCTATGACACGAGTCAGCGCACTCCTCATCCCCGTGGTGGCTGCCCTCACGCTGGGGGCGGCGGCCGCGGCCTCCGCGCAGACCGACTGCACCAAGCTCGTCCCGCCCTCGCCGTGGGGTCCGAACGACCAGACGGGTGCCACCAACCGGGTGACTCCGGCCGTCACCAAGGCCGCCGCGGCCGAGATCCAGGAGGGCAAGGTCATCCCGATGTCCTACATCCTCAAGGACGGTATCCCGCTGTTCGGCAGTCGGTTCACCAAGAC
This sequence comes from Binatia bacterium, assembly GCA_035574035.1. GTDB lineage: Bacteria > Methylomirabilota > Methylomirabilia > Rokubacteriales > CSP1-6 > DATLZL01. The sequence goes on from DATLZL010000086.1 coordinate 1,157, forward strand.
GATCCTGACGGCGACCTCGCTGGCGCCGGGTGCCGCCTTCGGCGAGAACCAGCTCACGTACATGGAGGACACCTGGCTCAGCCAGAGCCACGTCGGCACCCACCTGGACGGCCTGGGGCACATCGGACGCCAGGACTGTTACTACAACCAGACGCCCATGGGGAAGTTCATCAACCAGAACTCGCTGACGCGGCTCGGCCTGGAGCACATCAAGACCTTCGCCACGCGGGGCGTGCTGATCGACATGGTCCGCGTCTACCAGCAGGCGGGCAAGCTCCGGTCGAATCCCGCCTGCCGCAAGCCCTGCCTGGACAAGGGCACCGTGATCACGCCCGCCGACCTCCAGGCCGGCCTCAAGATGTACAACGTCACCCTCCGTGAGGGCGACATCGTCGTCATCCACACCGGGTGGGGCGACCTCTTCGAGCAGTTCCCGGCCCAGAACGCGCTCTTCAACTCCGGCGAGCCGGGGATCGGCAAGGACGCGGCCAAGTGGCTGATCGACCAGAAGGTCGTCGCGGTCGGCGCCGACACCTGGGCGGTCGAGGTCATCCCGGGCGAGAATCCCAAGGAGGCCTTCATCGTCCACAACATGCTGATCACCGACAACGGCATCCACATCATCGAGAACGTCCGGACGGACCTCATGGCCGAAGAGGCGGCACGGACCGGACGGGCCACCTTCTTCTTCAGCATGACGGTTCCCAAGGCCTACGGCCTGACCGGCAACTTCGTCGGCATCGAGGGCATCCGGTAGCCGGGCCATGTCACCGTCGCCCCGGTCGTCGCGGTCCTCCGGGCGTCGGTGGGCGTCCTGGGGGCGGCTGGCCCTGGCGGGCGCGGCGGCGCTGGCCGTTGCCGCGGCCGGCGCCGCCGAGCGTCGCCCCCAGGTGGCCTTCGCCAACCTGACCGAGGAGCCCGGCGTGACGCTCGAGGGAACCGGGTTCACCGGTCGCGACGTCCGGGAGGGATTCGAGCTGGCCGCGCGTCGGTACCCGGTGGACATGGTCTTCTACGACAACGGCCGTGACGGCGGCCGGGCGCTGGCCAACGCCGAGGACGCCGTGGCGCGGAAGGTCGACGTCTACATCCAGTACTTCCCTGACCCCGAGGTCAACCGGCGGGTGGCCGACCGCCTGCGGGCGGCCGGCATTCCGGTCCTGGCCATCAACTACCCCGTGCCCGGAGCGCCGCTCTACACCGCCGACAACCTGGCCGCCGGCCGGATCGCCGGCGAGGCGCTGGGACGCTTCGCCGCCGAGCACTGGCGGGGGCAGCCGGTGGTCGCGGTGCTGGTCGGGTCGGTCGGCGACGAGATCGCCCGCGTGACGGAGCGCGCGCGGGGCGTGCGGGAGGGGCTCGCGCGCCTCCTGCCCGGCGTCCGCGTCGCGGCCCTCGATACCCGGGGCAACCCGGGTCAGGTCGGCCCCTTGCTGGGCCGCTTCGCCGCCGCCCATCCGGGCGCGAAGATCCTGGTGGCGGCGATGGACGACGCTTCGGCGCTGGCGGCCAAGGCCGCCCTGGAAGCCGTCGGCCGGGCACGGGACGCCGCCATCGTCAGCCACGGCGTCGACCGCTCCATCCACGGAGGCATGAACGACCGGAAGGAACTGGACCCCAACAACCGAGGCAGCATCGTGCTCGGCTCGGTGGCCTTCTTCCTGGATCGGTACGGCGAGGACGTCCTGCCGCTGGCGCTGCGGCTGCTGCGCGGCGAGTCGGTCCCGGCGCGCACGGCCACCGAGCACCGCCTCATCACTCACGCGACGATCTTTCGCGAGTATCCGCCCTACGACATGAACTGATCCGGGGGGCGGGGGCCGTCCGGCGCCGGCGCGTCAGCGCGGCTCGAGCAGGAGCAGACCGTCCGGATCCGCGAACGCGCTCACTGCCCCGGACGGGGCCAGGCTGACCACCGGATAGAGCCCGAGCGAGCGCACCCGCCGCTCGCCCGGCAGCGCGTCGCCGACACCGATCACCTTCCGCAGGCCGCGGGAGTCGGCCACGAAGGCGGCGACGTCGGCCGGCCCGCCGTCCACGGAGGCGGTGAACGCGACCCGGCCGTCGGCAAGGGCCGGCCAGGGACCGAAGTTGGAGAAGCGCCCGCCGCCCGGCGCCTCGTCCCCGACCGCGGCGACCTTGCGCGCCCCACCCCGGTCGACCAGGACCACGGCCAGCGGGCTCGGGCCGCCCCTGAGCACCGTGGTCACCGCCACGGCGCCCGTGTCGTCGAGCGCGACCCGCTCCGAGAACTTCTCGTAGATGCCGCCGATCGGCGAGACGTCCCCTGCTCCCAGCAGCATCCGCACGCCTTCGGTCCCGATCAGGAACACGCCCCCGGGGACGGCGCGACCCTCGACCACCGCGGCGAAGGCCACCTCGCCGCGATTGTTGATCACCGGAGGCCCGAACGCGGCGAACGCGCCGCCGGCCGGCGCGCCGTCTCCCTGGACCACGAGCTTGCGGAGGCGCCCGGCCCGCGCCAGGTAGACGGCCTCCAGCGTCTCGCGACCGCGGCGCACGGTGGCGAGAAACACCACCTCGTCCCGGTCGTTGAGCGCGGGCGCGTCCACGCTGGCCAGCGTCGCACCCGGGATGCCGCCGGCTGGCCGTCCGGTCAGCGCGACCGGGGCCAGGCGGCCCCGGGAGGCGAGAAAGATCCCCTCGACCGCCGTGCCCCCGGCGAGACCGGCGGCGAAAGCGACCGAGCCCGCGCCATTGAGGGCGGGAATCGGATGCCGGGCGAAGCCGGAAAGGGTGCCGACGC
>DATLZL010000087.1:0-5555 GCA_035574035.1 Binatia bacterium
CCCGGGGAGACCGACCAGCAGGGACATCCCGAGCCCGAACAGCGCCGCCGCGCCCCGCAGCGCCGGGCGGACGCGCCGGCGTTCGGCCGGCCGCCGGCGCCACCGTGCGCGTCGGCTCCAAGTCGTTCACCGAGAGCTACATCCTGGGCGAGATCGTGACCCGGATCGTCGAGGAGACCGGCGAGGCGCAGGCCGAGCGCCGCCTGGGCCTGGGCGGGACCGGCATCGTCTACGCTGCCCTGCTGAACGGCGACATCGACATCTACCCCGAGTACACGGGGACGATCGCGCGGGCCATCCTGAAAGACCCCTCGGTCACCACGCTGGCCGCGCTCCGCGAGCGCCTGCGCCCGCTCGGGCTCACGGTGAGCGACCCCCTCGGCTTCGACAACCGGTACGCGCTGGCGGTGCGGCGGGAGACCGCCGAGCGGCTGGGGCTCCGGACGATCGGCGATCTGAGCCGCCACCCGGGGCTCACCGCCGCCTTCGACCCCGGCTTTCTCGAGCGCGACGACGGCTGGCCGGGCCTGCGCCGGCACTACGGCCTGCAGTTCGCGGACGTCCGCATCATGGAGCATGCGCTCACCTACCAGGCGCTGGTCAGCGGGCGGGTGGACGTCATCGACGTGTTCACGACCGACGGCCAGCTCGCGCGCCTGGACCTGGTCCTGCTGGCGGACGACCGCGGGTTCTTCCCCGACTACGCGGCGGTGCTCCTGGCCCGCGCCGACCTACCCCGCCGCCTGCCGCGGACCTGGGCCGCGCTCGAGCGCCGGCTGGTGGGCCGGCTGGACAACGCCGCCATGGCCCGGCTCAACGCGCGAGCGGACTTCGAGGGGCGCTCCTTCCGGCAGGTCGCCGCCGAGTTCCTCGGCGGCGGCCGCGTCGCGCGGGCCGGGGGCGAGATCCCGCCCGGGCACCGCCTGGCCCGGCTCACGCTGGAGCATCTGGTCCTGGTCGGCATCGCGCTCGCGGTCGCGACCGGGCTCGGCGTGCCGCTCGGCATCCTGGCCGCGCGCCACCGGTGGCTCGGCCAGGTCGAGCTGACCGGCGTCGGCGTGCTGCAGACGATCCCGGCGCTGGCCCTGCTCACGTTCATGATCCCGCTTTTCGGCATCGGCACCGTCCCGGCGCTGGTCGCGCTCTGCCTCTACGCCTTGCTGCCGATCGTGCGGAACACGTACGCGGCCCTCACCAGCCTGGACCCGGCGCTGGTCGAGATGGCGACGGTGATGGGGCTCGGGGCCGGGCAACGCCTCCGGTGGGTCGAGCTGCCGCTGGGCGCGGTGACCATCCTGGCCGGCGTCAAGACGTCGGCCGTCATGACGGTCGGCACCGCCACGCTGGCCGCGTTCATCGGGGGCGGGGGGTACGGCACCCTCATCGTCACCGGCCTGGCGCTCAACGACCTGGGAACGATCCTGGCCGGGGCGGTCCCCGCGGCGCTGATGGCCCTGGCCGTCCACGCCGCCTTCGAGCTGCTCGACCGGGTGCTGGTGCCTCGCGGCCTCCGCCTCCGCCGCCCGGCCGCGGGCTGAGCGGCTCCGGCGGTGCTCGCATCCTGACGCCGGCTACGTCGAGACCGCCTCGGGCTCGAGCTCGGCGTGCAGCGCCCGGCAGAGCGCGATGAGCTCCGCGTGGTAGCCGGGAAACCAGGCGGCCATCCACTCCGGCCGCTCGAAGAAGGCCAGCGGCGGCGCGCCCCGACGCCGGATGGCGCCCCGGCGGACGAGGCCGCTGGCGTTGATGAACGAGACATCCTCCAGTAGCCGGCCGGAAGCCCGGAAGCCGGCCGTGACCGGGACGAGGCGGGCGAGCCCGGCCAGGCTCTGCTCCACCGCGCGCAGGCAGAAGGCGTGGGCGCCTCGCCGGGCGCCCTCGGGCAGCGCCTCCAGGACCGCGCGCAGGGTGAGGCCGGAAAAGACGGTATCGTCCACGACGGCGACCGGCGTCGCCCCCACCCGGCCGGCCAGCTGAACGTCCAGCGGAGCGGGACCGGCGAGGACGTACGCGTCGCCGTCCTCTTCGCGCCAGACCTCGATCCGCTCGACGACCGGGAACCATCCGGTGCGGGCGTGGACCTGGGCCGCCACCCGGGCGCCGGCGGCGCCCACGCCGAGCGCCAGCGGGAACGGCGCGTGCGGCCCGCACGCGACCAGGGCGTCGAGCTGAGCGTCGAGGGTCAGGACGACCACCCGGTCGCGATCGCCGCGGAGCCTCGCCAGCAGCGCCCGACCCAGCGCCCGCGCATGCGGGCCCACCTCCGGTCGCTCGAGCAGCTCGGACAGGTCGTCGTGGACGTAGAGCGTGCGCGGAGTCGGGGTCGCGGTCACCGCCGCGCCAGGGCCAGCCCGAAACGGTGGCCCGGGTCGGTGTACCAGGCCTCGAGCCGGAGGCCGGCGGCGGCGAGCATCGCCGCGGTGGACTCCCGCGTGAACTTGTATGAGCTCTCCGTCCAGATGCCCTCGCCGGCCGGGAAGTCGAGGACGAGTCCCAGGCGCCGGAGGTGGACGCGCTGGCGGCGGGCGGCGATCAGGTGCATCTCGATCCGGCGGGCGCGGGGATTGTAGAAGGCCCGGTGCCGGAACGCCTCGGGCTCGAAGTCACCGTCGAGGGCGCGGTTGATCACCCGCAGGATGTTGCGGTTGAACTGGGCGGTGACCCCGGCGGCGTCATCGTAGGCCGCCTCCAGCACCCGCTGGTCCTTGACCAGGTCGACTCCCACCAGGAGCCGGCCATGGCGTCCGAGCCGCCGCCGGATCTTCCGCAGCAGCGCCCGCCGGGGGGCCGGGTCGAGGTTGCCGATCGTGCTCCCGAGGAAGAGCGCCAGCCGTGGCTCGCGCGGCGGCGGCACCCCGGCCAGGTCGCGCTCGAAGTCGCCCACCACGGCGTGAATGCCGAGCCACGGATAGTCGGCGGCGAGAGCGGCGATCGCGGCCCGGAGCCCGTCGCGGCCCACGTCCACCGGCACGTAGCGGACGGCCTGACCGGGCAGGGCGTCGAGGAAGCGCCGGGCTTTGTCGCCCGAGCCCGGGCCCAGCTCGAGGAGATCGCGGGGACCGATCCGGTGGACGATCTCCTCGGCCACCGCCTCCAGCAGGCCGGCCTCCACGCGGGTCAGGTAGTACTCGTCCAGGCGCGTGATGCGGTCGAACAGCGCGGACCCGGCGGCGTCGTAGAAGTACTTCGGCGGCAGGCGACGCGGCCGCGACGTCAGGCCGCGCCGCACGTCGTCGGCCAGGCGGGCGAGAAACCGGGCGTCGTCCAGGAGGACGTCGACGCGGTGCCGGGCCACGGCCGCGGTCGTCACAGCGCCACCGTCCTGAACCCGGCCAGGATGTTGCGCCGGTGCCGCATGTAGAAGTTCCGCCACGTGGGCCGGATCAGGCGCGACCGGGTCGTCCACGCCCCGCCCTTGAGGACCTTCTTCAGTCCGAAGTAGGGCAGGGAGTACTCGCGGTACGGGTCGGGGACGAAGCCGGGGTAGGGCGCGAACGTGTCCGCCACCCACTCCCACACGTTGCCGATCATCTGCCGGCAGCCCACCGGGCTGTCGCCGGCCGGCAGCGCCCGCACGTCCACGGTGCCGCCGGCCCGGTAGTCCAGGTTGGCGCGCTCGGGCGTCGGCGGCTCGTCGCCCCAGGGGAAGCGCCGGCGGCGGCCGGTGGCGGGGTCGAGCGTGGCCGCCATCTCCCACTCCGCCTCGGTGGGCAGCCGCCGCCCCGCCCAGCGGCAGAACGCCTCGGCCTCGTACCAGTTGACGTGCACCACGGGGTGCCAGGGCTCGAGCGGGACGAGGCGGTCGAACAAGCGCTGGTACCAGCGGCCGTCGCCGCCCGGCACCCAGAACAGGGGGTGCCGTGCCCCCTCGCGCCGGCGCCACTCCCAGCCGCGGCGTCCCCAGAGCTCGCGCCGCTCGTAGCCGCGATCCTCGACGAAGGCCTGGAACTCCGCGTTGGTGACCGGCGTCGAGGCGATGCGAAAGGGCGCCACCCGGACCGGGTGGGCCCACTTTTCGTTGTCGAACACGAAGGGCTCGTCCGGGGCGGCGCCGAGCATGAACACGCCGCCCGGGACGGCGACGTCGCGCGGGCGGTACCCCGGGTCCACCGGCGGACTGGTCCAGGCCGGGTCCACGCGGGTGAGGGCGGGCCGCGGGAAGCCGAGGGTTTGCCGGATCAGGAGCGCGTTCTCGGCGTGCATGTCCTCGTGCAGCGTGACAAGCGTGTAGAAGTAGACGTCCTGCTCGGTCGGCCGGCGCGAGTCCAGTCGGGCCACCGCCCGCTCCAGGATCTCGGCGATGTACCGCTCGGTCTCGGTCCGGCACGGATAGTCGAGCTCCCAGCGCCGGCGGTAGGGCACGCGGAAGGAATCGTAAAGGGCATCGGCGCCCCGGCGCAGCGGCGCGGCGCCGTCGAGGTGGCGGAGAACCCAGATCTCCTGGAACCAGCCGACGTGCCCCATCTCCCAGATGGGCGGCTCCAGGAAGTGCCCGGGCGTGCCGCGCATCTGGGCCTCGCTCAAGCCCTCCAGGACCTGGAGCTCGACGTCCCGGGCGTCGAGCAGGGCGGCCAGGAGGACATCCGGGTCGGGCCGCGGCATAGGCATTCTCAGTGGAGCAGTCGTGTCAAGTCGGGGGACGGCCGATCGGTCGGGTCGGGTCACGCCGCCGGACGGTCGCGCGGCGCCTCCGGCCAGGGGATGACGGAAATGCGGCCGTTGCGCTCGAGGACCGCGTACTTGATCTGATCCAGGCGCTCCAGGCCGTGAACCTCGCGCGCCGCGCTCAGGATGTCGCCCTCGTCCACCCGCGCCTTCTTCATCCGGTCGTGCAGCAGGCGTCCCTCGTCCATCAGGATCAGGGGCAGCCCCTCGATCAGCTTCTGGAGCCGGACCGACCGCTGTTTCACCAGGGACAGGCCGAGGTCGACGCCGACCAGCGTGAGGACCAGGACGAGCGCGGTGGTGATGGAGTAGCTCTGGCCGACCATGCCGTTCTGGACGGCCTCGCTGATGATGAGCAGCAGGACGAGGTCGAAGGTGGTGATCTGTCCGAGCGAGCGCTTGCCGGTGAGGCGGAAGATCACGAGCAGGCTGGCGTAAATCGCCAGGCCCCGGAGGACGGCTTCCACGGCTATGGGTACACGAGCTGGCCGAAGACCACCTGCCCAGGCGCGGGCCCGCGCTCGAGCGTGATCCGGCCGCGGGCCCAGCCGATCCGCTGCGGCTCGAGCACCAGCGCGACGGTCAGTGCAGCGCCCGGCCGGGCGACGTCGAACTCGTAGACCAGCCGGTCGTCGATCGCGCGCACGCGCTGCGGCGGCGGCACGATGGAGTCGACCTTCCACCGGTCGAGGTACTCCCGGTCCAGCCCCACCTGCACCGACGAGCCGCCGGTCGCCACCGGCAGCAGGTGGATGGTGAGGGTCTCCGGGGTCTCGTACCGCGCGAAGCGCTGGTACTCGACCCGCATGAGGCCCGGGACGTCCACGGTCGCCCGGCTGAGCGGCCCCGACCCGAACAGGCCCAGCGTCGCGCCCACGAGCAGGAGGCCG
>DATLZL010000088.1:0-4500 GCA_035574035.1 Binatia bacterium
CACCCGGACGTACTCGGCGTCCGAGATCCGGATCTCCTCGCCGTGGTTCCCCGCCGGCACGACCGCCATCCCGAACCAGTCCCCGTCCCGCACCACGACCACCTTGGCCACGTGCCACCTGGGGATGTGGGCGGTGGCCGCCCGGTGCTGGGCCGTGTAGACCGGGGCGTGGCGGACGATCTCGAGCACGGCCTTGACGTCCGGACTCATGGCCGTCACCTCCTGGCTAAGGGGTACGCCCGGGCTCCGAACGGCGCAAGCGACGCGCCCAGCCCGACAGAGCCGGCGAGCCCGCGGCCCGAAGGCCAGCGCGGCGCCCGGACTTCGGTGGACGCCCGGAAGAGTGATCCGGGCCCGGACCGCGGGCGCGGACGCTGAGGCGCCCTGGAGCGCGACCTCCGTCGGCCGGTCAGCAGGCCGCGCGCTCCACCAGGTGGACGAGGATGCCGCCCAGGGCCCGGCGGTCCAGGAACGCGATCCGCGCGCGCCGGGAGCCCGGCCGTCCGCGCGGGTCGATCAGCGGATAGCCGGCCCGGCCGAGATGCAGCAGGGCGGCGTCGACGTCGGCGACCTTGAGGGCCAGGTGGTGCAGGCCCGGCCCGCGGGAGGCCACGAAGCGCGCGATCGCGCTCCGGTCGCCCTGCGTCGTGCCCGGCCCGCGGGCGGTCTCGACCGCCTCGCCCCGGTCCAGATCCTGCAGGAACTCGAGCTCGCAGTCGCCGACGGTCACGAACGCCACCCGGAGGCCGCCGGCCGTCTCCACCGGCCGGGCGTGGTGGACGACCCCGTACCGGTCCGACGTGAAGGTCTCGATGGCGATCCGCAGCTCCACGTCCGTCTGCGTGCTCTCGAGCGGAAATCCGAGCCGGCCGGTGAAGAGCTCCACCGCCGCCCGGTTGTCGACGCTGGCGACCCCGATGTGATCGAGGCGCTCCACCCAGCCCGGCGGCGAGGCCGGCCAGGCCGGCGGCTCGGCCAGGTGCACGCGCACGCCGGCCGTCGTGGCCGGGACCAGGCGGAGCCGACGGCGGCCGTCCAGTCCGGGTTCGGCGCCTCCCTCGATCGTCACCCCGGCCGCGGTCACCCGGTCGGCCGCCGCGTCGAGGTCGGCGACCTCGAGCGCCAGGTGGTGCAGGCCGGGGCGGGCCTCGTCGCCGAGGAACGGGTCGCCGGGGGCGAACAGCACGAGCCCGGTCCGGCCCACCATGAACACGGGAACCTCGCGCGCCTCGGCGCCCACCGGGCAGTCGGTGCGCCGCCAGCCGAAGTCGCGGGCCAGGCCGGCGGCGACGCGCTCCACGTCGCTGACCACCACCGCCACGTAGGCCAGTCGCCCGAGCACGGGCCGGATGCTACCACCGAACGCCGGGCGCGCACCTCGCGGCACGCGCGCGGGCCGGCGGCCCGCGCGGATCGCGCGCCGCCGAGGTCTTGTCGGAGGGCCGGAGGGCCTGTAGTATCCCGGTACCCACGCGCCGGGAGGATCTATGCGCCGCCGCACGCTGCTGCTCGCCGTCGCCGCCGTTGCCGCCATCGCCGCCGCAACCACCGCCTGGACGCAGCCGGTCAAGCCGCCGGTGAAGGTCGCGCTGGTGGCCGCCATGTCGGGTGGCTCGGCCCTCTCCGGCGAGGCGATCAAGCGTGGCTTGACGGTGGCCATCGACGAGATCAACGCCCGGGGCGGTGTCCTCGGCGGCCGGAAGATCGAGCTCGTGGTCCGCGACGAGGAGGGCAACCCCTCCAAGGGCGTCGCCGCCGCCCGCGACGTCATCGAGCGTGAGGGAGCGGTGACGGTGTTCGGGGGCCTGCACTCGCCGGTGGGCCTGGCCATGCTCCCGGTCTTCCACGAGCTCAAGGTCCCCTACGTGGGGACGTGGGCGGCCGCCACCGGCATCACCCGCAACGGCCGCCGTCCGAACTTCATGTTCCGCGTCTCGGCCAACGACGACATCGTCGACCACTTCCTGGCCCGGTACGTCGTCGAGCGCCTGGGCCGGAAGCGGCCCGGCGTGATCCTCGAGAACACCCCGTGGGGCGCCTCCAACCAGGAGGGCCTCACCAAGTGGTTCGGCAAGCTGGGCGCCCAGCCGGTCGGCTTCGAGAAGTTCAACTGGAACGACTCGGACATGAGCGCCCAGCTCCTGCGCCTGAAGAGCGGCGGCGCCGACGCCCTGGTGATGATCGCCAACGCCCCCGAGGGCGCCCAGGTGGTGCGGAGCAAGGCCAAGATCGGCTGGGACGCACCGGTGGTCTCGCACTGGGGCATCAGCGGCGGCCGCTTCGCCGAGCTGACCGGCGAGCTGGCCGAGTCGGTGGTGTTCGTGCAGACCTACAGCTTCTTCGGCAAGCAGAGCGAGGTCGGCGAGCGCGTGATCGCCGCGCTCAAGGCGAAGTACGGCCTCAAAGGGCCGGAGGACATCCTGGCCCCGGTCGGCACCGCCAACGCCTACGACGCCATGCACCTGGTCGCCCTGGCCATCGAGCAGGCCGGCGCCGCCGATGGGGTCCGGATCCAGCAGGCGCTGGAGAACCTGAACGTCGAGTACCGCGGCCTGATCAAGACCTACCGCCGCCCCTTCACACCCGACGAGCACGACGCGCTGAACGAGAACGACTACATCCTGGTGACCTGGAAGCAGGGCAAGATCGTCCCGGTGGCGATGAAGTAAGCGCGCCGTCCGGGCGCCGCGCGGCGCCCCGTCACCACGATGCTCGCCCAGCTCCTCTTCTCCGGCCTCGCCCTCGGCAGCATGTACGCGCTGGTGGCGCTGGGCTACCACATCACGTACGCCACCAGCCGGACGGTCAACTTCTCTCAGGGCCAGTCGGTGATGGTCGGCGCCGTCGTGGCCTACGTCCTGCACGTGACGCTCGGCTGGCCGCTGGCGGCGGCGGTGGTGGCCACCCTGGCGGCGCTGGCCGGGCTCGGCCTGCTCGTCGAGCGGGTGGCGGTGCGGCCGTTCCTGCGCTCGTCGTCGATCGCCTGGCTGCTGTCGACGATCGCCCTCGGCATCATCGCCGAGAACGTCGCCATGCTCGCCTTCGGCAAGGACGCCCGCGCCTTCCCCTCGCCGCTGACCCGGCGGCCGTGGACGGTCCTCGGCGCCGGCGTCTATCCTCACGAGCTGCTCCTGCCCCTGGCCGGCCTGGCCATCGCCGGCACCGTCGAGGTGGCCTTCCGGCGCACGCTGGCCGGCAAGGCGTTGCGCGCGGTCGCCCACAGCCACGACGCCGCCGGGCTGATGGGCATCGACGTCGGGCGCACCATCACCGCCGCCTACGTGCTGAGCTCGCTCCTGGCCGGTATCGCCGGGGTCCTGCTGGCCCCGCTGCTCAACGTGTCGGCGACGATGGGCACGACGATCGGGCTCAAGGGCTTCGCCGTCGCCATCATCGGCGGGATCGACAGCGCCCGGGGCATCGTCGTCGCCGGCTGGCTCTACGGGGTCCTGGAGTCGGTGGTGGCCGGCTACCTGGGCACCGGCGTGCGCGAGATCGTCGGCTTCGCGGTCGTGATCCTGGTCCTGCTCGTCCGGCCGGCGGGTGTCTTCGGCGGTCGGGCGCTCGGGCGGGTCTGAGTGACGGCGGCGCGGCTGGCCGGCGCGGGCGCGGTCGTCCTGGCCGCCGCCATCCCCCTCCTCACCGCCAACACCTACTACCTCTTCGTCGCCGCGCTGATCGGCGTCCACGTCGTGGTGGCCACCGGGCTCAACATCCTGGCCGGCGCTTCCGGCCAGGTGTCGCTCGGCCACGCCGGCCTCTACGCGCTGGGCGCCTACACCGGCGCCCTCCTGGCCACGCGACTGGGGATCGGCTTCTGGCCGGCGCTGCCGGTCGCCACGGGCCTCGGCGCCGCGGTGGGCGCGGTGCTGGCGCTGGCCTCGCTGCGGGTGAGCGGTCCCTACCTGGCGATGGTCACCATCGCCTTCGGGATCATCGTCGAGCACGGGCTGATCGAGTGGGACACGCTCACGGCCGGCTTCGGCGGCATCGCCGACATCCCGCGGCCGTCGCTGGCCGGCCGGACGCTCACGCTCGGGGCGTACTTCTACGTCGTGCTCGCCGCCGCGCTGCTGAGCCTGGCCCTGGCCCGCAACCTGGAGCGCTCGGCGTGGGGGCGGGCGCTGGTGGCGGTGCGCGAGAGTGAGCCGGCCGCCGAGTCCGTCGGCCTCAACCCGTACCTGGTGCGTACGGCGGCGTTCACGGTCAGCGCCGCCTTCGCCGGCGCCGGCGGCTGCCTGTACGCCTCGCTGGCCGGCTTCGTGAGCCCGGACAGCTTCACGATGCCCGTCTCGATCCTCTTCCTGCTGATCGTCCTCTTCGGCGGGCTCGGCCGCGTGCTGGGGCCGGTCGTCGGCGCAGTGGTGCTGATCGTGCTGCCCGAGGCGCTGCACGCCCTCTCCGACTACCGCCTGGTGATGTACGGCGGCCTGCTGCTGGCGACCGTGTACTTCCTGCCCGGCGGTGTCGTCGGGGCGCTCGCCGGCCGGCGGCCGAGGC
>DATLZL010000089.1:0-12148 GCA_035574035.1 Binatia bacterium
GGCCGCCCGGCGCCGTCGGCGCGCGCCGCCGACGACCCCCCGCCGGGCCAGCTGGGCCGCCAGCCGCTCGGACGAGGCTCGCCGGGCGATCGGCCATGGGTGCCGGGCGATCCACTGGCCGATGGCGAGGTAGTCGAGCCCGCCGGCCTGAAAGGCGCGGAGGGCGTCGGACGGCGTGCAGACGATCGGCTCCTCGTGCATGTTGAAGCTGGTGTTGATGAGGCACGGCAGGCTGGTGAGCCGGTAGTACTCGGCCAGGATGCGGTACGCGCTGGCGTTGTCGCGCGCGCTCACCAGCTGGGGACGGGCGGTGTTGTCGACGTGGACCACGCCCGGGCAGTGCCGCGCCATCCACGCCGTGCAGTCGAAGGTGATGGTCATGAAGCGGGCGGTGTCCTCGGCACCCTCGACGCCCCGAAAGCACTGCCGGGCGTGTTCGGCCAGGACGATGGGTGCGAACGGCATGAACTCCGTCCGTCGCAGTCCCTCGTTCAGCCAGTCGTTCACGGTGGTGTCGCACGGCTGGTAGAGGATGGAGCGGTTGCCGAGGGCCCGCGGTCCGTACTCCATCCGGCCGGTGAAGCGAGCGACGACGGCGCCATCGGCCAGCAGGCGGGCGATGACGGGCTCGACGTCATCGTGACGGACGGCCTCGACCCCGGACGCCTCCAGCGCGGCGCGGATCTCGGCGTCGCTGAAGTCGGGACCGAGGTAGACGTGAGCCATGGTCCCGGGGTCCGGGCGGTAGGGGGCGCCGGCCAGGCGGTGATAGGTCGCCAGGGCGGCGCCGACCGCCAGCCCCTCGTCCGACATCCCGGGGTGCACGTAGAGCGATTCCACGCCGGGGAGTTCGTGGACCTTCTGGTTGACCCGCACATTACTGAACAGCCCCCCGGCCAGGGCGACGCGGCGGTGCCCGGTCCGGTCCAGCCAGTGGGTCACGAGGTGCTGGACCACTTCCTCGGTATAGCTCTGGATGCTCGCGGCCAGATCCTTGTGGCTGAAGTCGGGCGGCAGCAGGCGTTCGAGCTCGCGGAGCGCCGACCGGAAGAAGACGTTCCCGACGTTCCGGGTGCGACCCTCTCCGTACGCCAGCAGCCGCCGGAGCTGGCCGAGGTACGCCGGTTCGCCGTAGGCGGCCAGCCCGGTGATCTTGCCCTCGTGGCGGCCGGCGCGGAAGCCGCAGAACTCGGTGACGTAGGCGTACAGGTTGCCCAGGGAGTCGAAGCTCGAGACGCTGCCGAGCTGGCGGAAGCGGCCGTCGACCACGTCGAACACGCGACACGATCGGCCGTCGCCCCCTCCGTCGACGGTGACGACCGTCGCCTCGGCGAACCGGCTGGTGTAGTAGGCGGAGGCGGCGTGACAGAAGTGGTGATCGAGGAAGTACACCGGGCACGTCAGCCCGAACTCGTCGCGCAGGATCTCCCGGAGGGCCCGCCGGCGCCGGGCGAAAGCCGGCTCCCGCGCCAGGTAGTAGGCCCGGGACAGGAACGGCGCGTGGCGGTAGTACCGACTGACGCCGGAAGCGAGGTCGAAGAGCGCCTGCTTGAACCGGCCACGCTCGAGCCCGAACCACCCCTCCCGGAAGTCGCGGTAGCCGTCGACGAGGTGCTGATTGACCGTCGCCACCGCGACGGCGTCGATGTCCTTCGGGTCGAGCGCGAGGAGCCGGAAGATGGCCTTGATCGACTCGCGGGGCACGCCGAAGACCATCTTCTCGCGCACGAGCCGCTCGTCGTTGATGGCGGCCAGTACCGTGCCGTCGGCGACCAGCGCGGAGCCGCAGTTGACGTGATCGGCGATGCCGAGAATCTCCATGGGCTGGTACTCCCCGGGGTGGTCAGCCAGTGGCGCCGATCGCGCGGGTGCGCGCGCGCCAGAGCTGGATGGAGGCGAAGAGCTTGCCGTGCTTGAAGCGTTCGTTGGCCAGGTGGACCAGCTCGACTCCGACGAATCCAGCCCGGCGAATCAGCGCCCCGAGTTCCGCGGACGGGTAGTAGCGGACGTGACCTTTCTCGGTGATCCGGAGGAGGCGATCCCAGGCCCAGGTGTACCAGGACAGGTCCGGCGCGTTTTCCAGGATCACCAGCCGCCCGCCGGGGACCAAGACGCGGAGCATCTCGCCGAGGGCCCGGTCGGGGTCGGGGTAGTGGTGGAACGAGTTGGTGCAGAGGAGGCGGTCGAAGGTGTGGTCCGCATACGGAATGGCGTCAGCGGCGGCGCGCCGGAACTCGACGCGGTCGGCGATGGCGGGCGGGACCTTACCGCGCGCGCGGGCGATCATGCGGGCGGAGATGTCGATGCCACAGACCCGGATGTCGGGCGCCAGGGAGGCCAGCCGGAGCACGGCGCTGCCGGTGCCACAGCCGACGTCGAGCACGTGCGATTCCGGGCGGGGGTCGAGGGCATCGAGGGCCAGGTCCTGGGTGTACCGGAACCACGGCCCGATCCGACCCTCGTCGTAGCGGTCGGCCCAGCAGTCGAAGTAGGCCGCGTTGGCGGCATCGCGATCGGTGCGGGATCGGCTCATGGCTGGGCGTCTTGCAGGGCGGCCGGGCGGTGTGAATCGTGACCGGCCGCTCGGCGAGCGGGTCGTCTCGCCTGCCGGCGGCGCCAGGCGCCGTAGGCGAAGGGTGAGAGGACGAGGACCTCGACGGCGATAGCGAACAGGTTCGCCGGGTGCAGGATGCCGCGGATCCAGGCCAGCGTGGATGCCGACGTCTCGGCCGCGTGCTGCACGCCTGGGAGGAGGGTCAGGGGCGAAGCGAACCGGGCGTCGGTCAAAGGCCACAGCAGCGGCTGGCCGTAGGGCGGCCGGGCGTCGGGTCCGAGGGCGTCCAGGGCCAGGTGGGAGGCATAGGCCAGCACGCTCACCGCCCAGACCCTCCCGAACGGCAGGTCGAGGCGGCGGAGCCCGAGCGCGGTCAGCAGGCCGACCACCGCGGCGGCTCCCAGGCTGTGGCTGATGCCCTGGTGGTAGAGCGCCGGGGTGCCGACCAGCAGTCCGGGCAGGAAGTCCAGATCGGGGACATTGGCCAGCGCGACGGCCACCACGACGGTGGCCACGCGGTCCGGTCCGGCGGGGACGAGACCGAGGACGGCATACCCGGCCAGGGCGTGACCGATGGGGGTCGCCATCTACACCGCCGTCAACCGGCGCGCGGTCGCCCGGGCGCCGGCACCGGCCTCGTGGACCTGCTCGAAGACCCGCTCGTACTCGGTTGCGCACCGGTCGATGTAAAACTCCTCCGCGACCTGGCGGGCCCGCTGGCCGAGAACCGCCCGCAGATCCGCCCGGTCGGCGAGCAGTCGGCAGCACGTGGCGAAGCGAGCGCGATCGTTCAGCGGCACGATGAAGCCGGTCTCCCCGTCGCGCAGGAAGTCGCTCTGTCCCCCGTGGTCGTACGCCACCACCGGAAGACCACAGGCCAGCGCCTCCAGGAAGACGAGACCGAAGCCCTCGTGCTGGCTGGTGGAAACGTAGGCGTCGGCGCTGGCCAGGACCCGAAACTTCTCCTCGTCGTCGACGGGCCCGAGGAAGCGCACCCGCCCCTCGGTTCCCAGCCGCCGGCTCAGCGCCCGCAGAGCTGCGTCCAGCGGCCCGGCGCCCACGACCAGCAGCCGGATTCGCTCCTCGGCCAGCGCCGCCACCACGGCAAGGAGTTCGTGGACGGCCTTGCGAGCGACCAGGCGGCCGACAGTGGCGAGGACGATGTCGTCCCGCGTGAGGCCGTAGCGGGCGCGGTCGCCGGCCAGCCGCGGCGGCCGCGGGATGCCGAGCGGGATCCGGAGCGCGGGGACGTCCGGGGTGTAGAAGCGACGCATGTTCTCGAGGGTGTTCCGCGACTGCCCCACCACCGCGTCGGCGCTGCGGAGCAGGCGGCGGATCCAGAAGCGGAGCGGTGCGTACCGGTGGGGCGAGAGCCGCTTCGACGGATCGAAGAGATCCCCGCCATGCAGGCTGAGGACGTTCGGCGCCCCCGCCTCCCGGGCCACCGCCGCGCCGACGGGCCCCGTGGGCAGCACGAAGTGGGTGTTCACGACGTCGAAGGACCGAACTCGGGCCAGCGCTCGCCCCGCCCTCGTCCCCGCGACCATGAACGCGAGCATCGACGGCGCCGTGGCCACCGCGTTCTGGGCCCGGAACGGCACCGGCACCCGGACAATCCGCACGCCCCGCGGACTCCGGCTCTCCGGCGGCAGGCCGAGCGCCCCCGAGGTCAGAACGGTCACCTCGTGCCGCGTCGCCAGCTCGGCGGCCAGGTGAGCGGTGATGACGCCGCCGCCGCCGCCCAGCGGTGGGTACTCGTAGTTACAGAACAGGATGCGCATGGCCGTCATCCGAGCCCCGCCGGGCGATGGCGCCGATCTTCTTGGTGAACAACCGGTTGGTCTTGCCGTACAGCATGAAGCTGAGCCGGAACCAGAGCGTGTAGAGGCCGGCGGCGAGCATCAGCACGTAGTTCAGCGGATTCCGGTAGAACACGTACAGGTTGAGCGGGATGACGCGGATGTCCTCGAAGCTGGTGTACTCCAGCACCTGGCGGAAGGTGTACTCGGTGAACGTGTTGTAGTGGTCGAAGTTCTGCGCCAGCGCCTCGGCGCCGGTGATGGGGTTGGCGCCGTTCAGGGCGTGGACGACCAGGGTCCCGCGCGGACGGAGGCTGCGCCGGCACAGCTCGAGGAAGGCGAGGATCTCGGGCTTGGTGAGGTGATTCAGCTCCTGCTCGCAAACGATCGCGTCGAAGGTGTGCGGGTGATCCTCGAGGAACGGGAATGCCTCCGCCAGCCGGCAGGGAAGCCCGCGACTCCGCGCGTAGGCGACCTTGTCGGGGTCCGAGTCGATGCCGAGCACGTTCCCGTAGCCCTCGCTGGCCAGCAGGCTCAGAAGGTATCCGTACCCGGCGCTCACGGCCAGGATCCGGGCGTCCCGCTCACGCGGAAGGTGGGGCAGGTAGTTGTACCGGTAGAACTCGGCGAACGTACGGTAGCCCTGGTCGACGTCGGCCGGCGCTTCCCAGAAGGAATCGAAGGGCTCGATCCTCGCCGTCAGCTCCACCTTGCGCGCGATCCGGTCGGCCATGCGTATCCGTCCTATCGGGTCGCGTCGGGCGCGGGGCGCCGCGACCGGAGGTGGCCGTGCTCGCGGTACCACGCCAGCGTCTCGGCCATCCCGCGCTCGAAGCCCGTCTGGGGCACGAACCCGAGCACGTCCTTGGCCCGCTGGGGCGAGAACGCGTAGCTCTTGACGAAGAAGGCCACCCGGCGGCGGTGCAGCGGCGGCCGGATACCAAGCGGCCGCGCGACGGCCTCCACCAGCCGGGCCGCGGCCAGGACCGGCGGCAGGGGGATGGAGCCCAGCGTGGGCGGCGCACCCAGCTGGCGACCGATGATCGCCACCATCTCCCGGGTGGTGAGGATGTCCGGGCCGGCCAGGACGAACACGCCGCCCACTGCGGCCTCCGTGGCGGCCGCAAGGAGGAGGCCGTCCACCAGGTCATCGATGTAGATCGGGTGGTGCCGGTTGCTCCCGTCGCCGATCAGCATGAACCTTCGCCGGGCGACGGCGCGAGCGAGCCTGAGGAGGCGGCGGTCGCCGGGCCCGTACGTCTCGCTGATGCGCACCACCACGACCGGCATCCGGTCGGCGGCGGCCAGGACCGCTCGCTCGCCGGCCAGCTTCGTCCTCCCGTAGATGTTGTCGGGATTCGGCGGGGTGTCCTCGTCGAGGAGGTCGCCGTCGTTGCCTGCCCAGACGCCGATGGTGCTGGCGTGGACGAGGCGGCGGACGCCGGCCGCCAGGCAGGCCGTCACCACGTTGCGGGTGCCGCCGAGGTTGACGTCCCAGAAGTGCCGGTCGGGGACGCCGGCCTCGTGCTGGGCGGCAGCGAGGTGATAGACGATGTCCGTGCCGGCGACGGCGGCCTGCACGCGGGGCGGATCGGTGACGGATCCGAGGGTCACCTGGGCGCCCAGAGCGGCGAGGCGGCTTGCGTTCGAGCGCTCGGCCTCCGTGGCCACCTGCCCCAGCACGCGCACCCGGTTTCCGCGCTCGAGCTCCCGAGCCGCGAGCCGGGAGCCGATGAAGCCCGTTCCGCCGGTGATGGTCACGACCATGGCGCCGCCGGGACACCGAGGGCGGCGTGGAAGACCGCCTCGACGTCGTCGATCTCGCGCTGGGTCCTGGCCGGACTCCACCCCAGTTCGGCCGCCATCACGGCCGCGCAGGCCGCCAGCGTCCGGGGCCCGGGTGGTCGTTCGGCACCGAGGTCGGTGCGCCGGAAGACGACATCGCCGAGGGTCACCGCCATCTCCTCGCGCACCGCGTGCACCACCTGAGCCTTGATCGCGCTGGACTCGCCGAGGGGTCGGGCCAGCCCGGGATCGTTCGCGACGTACCGCAGCACGTCCCGGTACGCCGAGCCGTGGTGGGCGATGAGGGAGCGGAGAATTTCGGGCTTGAGGCCGTACGGCCGGCCGACCGTGGCTTGCTGGACGAGGGCCTCGACCCGTTCGATGGCCCCGCCGTGGATCGGCGTGAAGGCGGTGCGGGAGGGCCGGCACCGCCGCCCGAGCTTGCAGGCGGCCAGGTCGATGACCGCCTCGGCGGCGGCGCGGGCGGTGGTGTACCGAACCCCGATCAGGGTCACCAAACCCTCCACCTTGTCGGTGCGGGCGTGGTCGACCACCCGCGAACGCTTGCCGTAGCTCAGGTCCCGGGCGTGAGGGGCGTTGTCGCCGAAGAGCACCAGCCCGGCATGCCAGCGGACGATGTCGCGGCGGGTGAGCGGCACCGGCAGGCCGCCACGGTTGAGTTCGTCCAGGAATGCTTCGAGTTCGGCGTCCTGAAGGCTCACGGTCTCCGGGGCGCCGCGGTGCACCTTGTGCCACACGCCGACCAGCGTGGAGTCGCGCCAGGGAACCAGGAAGAGATGGCGCGGACCCCGGCTGAGGATCGCGTCGGGATCGCGGGTGACCGCCGGCACCGCGAGCGCGTAGTCGCCGGTCAGGCGGCCGGGCACCACGAGATAGGCGTCCCGGGAGAACGTCGGCGGCGGATCGAGCGCGATGCCGAGGGCGCGGCGGAGGAGAGGGCCGGCCCAGGGGCCGGCGGCGTTGAGGACCAGGCGGCCCCGGACATCGAAAGCCGCACCGGTCAGGGCATCGCGGGCCTTCACGCCGCGGATAGCGTTCCCGGTCCGCAGCAGCCCGGTCGCCTCGACATAGTTCACGACCTCCGCGCCGGCCTCGGTGGCGGACTTCAGGAAGGCGAGGGCGAGGCGGGTCGGGCTGGGCATGTGGCCGTCGTGGACGAGGGCGGCGCCGGTGAGGCCCGGGCGCCGGAGCCAGGGAAACAGCGACAGGCAAGCCTGCCGCGACAGCATGCGGCCGGCCGGAATGCGGCGCTGCGGGTCCGCGATGTCCCGGTTCCGGTCGGCGGTGAGCGCGTCGTAGGCGAGCAGGCCGGCCCGCAGCAGGGCGCGACTCTGCCGCCCGTGGCCGTAGGTCGGCACGACGATGGGAAGCGGGCGCACCAGGTGGGGCGCGATCCGGAGCAGGATGCTGCGCTCGCGACTGGATTCTCTCAGCCGGGGCAGGTCGCCGTGCTGCAGGTAGCGGAGGCCGCCGTGGATCATCTTGAAGCAGTGTTCGGACGTCGCGGCCGCGAAGTCGCGGCGTTCGAGCAGCGCCACCGTGAGGCCACGGGACGCAGCCTCCCAGGCGGCACAGATGCCGAAGATGCCGCCACCCACGATGACGACGTCGTACTCCCTCTGGCCCAGCGCTGCGACTGTTCTTCGCACGCCCGCCCTCAGTCCGTGCGGAGGGTCCGCCGCTCGTCGGCCTGCCGCGCCAGCACGACGACCTCGGGGCTCAGGGCGGCGATGATCCGGGGCGCGATGACCGGCGCTGTCCGGAACACCTCGACGGTGCGGTATCCGAGCTCGCCGCCGAGGAGCCGGTCGAGCAGCTCGACCCCCACCGAGCCAGGCTCCAGCCGCTCGTAGTGGACGCTGGTGAGAACGACCAGGTCCGGGGCCCTCGCCGGCAGGCGCTCGAGCTCCTCGGCGGTGAAGTCGCGGACGTCGACCGTCACGCCGGGGGGGAATCGCGGGAGGTAGACCGACCCCGTGTACACCTCCACGGTCGTCCCGGGCGGTGCGCCCCGCTGAAGCCAGGCCTCCGCTCCGTAGCGGGCGTCGTGGAGCAGGAGGTAATCGATCTCGGCGCCGTACGCGAACGAGTAAAGCCCCAGCAGGACGATGGAGACCCGCAGGAGACGGCGCGCCGGCGCCGCCGTCCACACCGCCGCCAGCACCGGACCGGCGAAGAGGGCCAGGACCAGCGCCACCTCCATGACGAAGCGGGCCCGGAAGTAGTCCAGCATCGCCACCGTCAAGCCCGCGTAGGATGCGAGAGCGATCGCGAAGTGGCGGGCCCAGCGGTGACGCAGGGGCAGGACCGCCAGGCCGACCAGGCCGGCCACGCACAGCGCGGGATTGAGGGCGTCCCAGGTGTAGAAGGCCACCTGCCCGAGTCCATCGAGCAGCCCCGAGAACTCCACGCTGCGGGGATACTCGGTCCCGTAGGTCGGGTGGACTTTCTGCAGGCGCCACCGCAGCCGCGCCACGTTGCCCTCCCAGTTGAAGATCAGGTGAGTGGCGACCACGAACGTCGCCAGACAGGCCGTCGCGCCGGCCAGCAGCGCACGATCGGCGGCGGCGCGGAGGAAAGCCGAGGGCGGCCGCGGGGCCGGGCGCGTGTGCTGGGTGTACAGGGCGAGCGCGGAGAGGGGCAGGAGCAGAAACAGGCCGAGCGTCTGTTCCTTGGTGGCCGCCGCCATGCCCACCGCGCCGCCCAGCAGCACGGCGTTGCTGACGTCGCACCGTCCGCCGACGAGCCGGCCGAGCGCGAAGAGCGCGAGGGTCGCCCAGAAGATGCTCGGCGTGTCCACGTTTCCGGTGTGCGCATAGAAGATGAACGCCGGAGAGAAGGCGACGGCGAGCGCCGAGAAGAGGGCCGCCAGGGGCCCGGCGGCCCGGCGGACGATGAGGTAGACGAGGATCACGATGCCGACGCCCATCAGGGCGCTGAAGCTGCGGGCGATGAGCGACAGCACCGTGAGCGCAGTGGCCGGGTCGCTGAACCCGAACGGGTAGACCTCGGAGGGGTCGCGCAGGCCGCCCGTGAGCCAGAGATAGCCGAGGTACGGCGCGTACGCGGCCATGAGCAAGAAGAAGTGACCCATGGGGAACTTGTTGTAGTAGCCGGAGTTCCACCAGTCGTCGACGAACATCCGCTTGGCGGCGACCAGTGGCTGCAGGGGCGCGATGCCGTCGACGTCCCAGGCGAAGTACCCGCTGGGGGGAAGTCCCCAGCCGATGCCCGCCGTGTTCAGGACCAGGCTCAGCCCGGCGACCGCGAGCAGGATCCGATCGCGCCCCCCCGCGCCGGCCGGCGATGCCACGGACTCCGACGGGTCGCGGCCGGCGGGCGTCATCGGACCACCGGCCGGGCCCGGTCCGATTGGGCAACCAGGCGGCGGTAGAGCTCGCAGTAGCGATCGGCGACGGCGGCGATCGAATAGCTGCGGGCGCGCCGGCGGGCGGCCTCGCCGACGCGGTCCCGGAGGGGGGCATCGTCCATGAGGCGATTCAGGAGGCGGTCGACGGCGTCCGCGTCGTTCCAGTCGACGAGGAAGCCCGTGACCCCGTGCTCGATGACGGCGCGGTTGCCGCCGACGTCGGAGGCGACGACGGGCAGGCCGGCGGCCATGGCCTCCAGGAGCGCGTTGGAGAGGCCCTCGCTGAGGGAGGGCAGGACGAAGACGTCCGCCATCGCATAGAACGGCGTCGGGTCGGGCTGCGCACCGAGGAACCGCACCGAGCCGTTTAGGTGCTCGCCGGCGACGCGCTCCAGTTCGGGCCGGAGCGGGCCGTCGCCGACGAGCAGGAGAACCTCCTGGTGTCGACGCGGCCGGGCCGCCCACGCGGCCAGCAGCCGCCGGGTTCCCTTGACCTCCGCCAGCCGGCCCACATAGAGGACGACGGGCCCGCGGTCCGGCCCCACCAAGGCCGCCCGGAGCGCGGCTGGGCGCTCGGAGGGCGGGGCGAGCGCGACGCCGTTAGGAAGCAGGACGCATCGCCCGCCGCCCACGCCGGCCGCGGCCAGAGCGTCCATCATCTCGGCGGAGACGGCGACCACGGCGTCCGCGGTCGTGTTGAGGGTGAAGCGGCGGAGCTGTCGGGCCAGGGGCCGGCCGGCGAGGGCGGTGACGGACTCCATCCCGGTCACCTTCACCACGACCGCCTTCCGGAGAAGGCTTCCCACCAGCCCCGCGGTCAGCCCGGCCGACGTCCCGTGGGCGTGGATGACATCGAACCGGCGGCGGTTCGTGACGGCCCACACGAGGAACGAGAGCAGAAACGACCACCGAGCGGCGCCGGCCAAGATCGGCAGCCGGATCCGATTCACGCCGTCCCGGCCGGGGCCACCGGCCCGGCGGCGGGTGACCCGCAGCGGGGACTGCTGCACGACACGCACGTGCAGTCCCCGGCGCGCGAGCTCCTCGGCCAGCGCGTCGGCCTGCCGCTGCGCGCCCCCGATCGACCCGTCGAGATTGGCCAGCAGCATCACGATGCCCAGCGGTCGTGGGCCCAACACCGGCCTACAGTCGCCCCGTCGAGGGCACGGGGCGGGCGATCCCGACCCGCCGGAGGACGACGGTCAGGGCGATCAGGATCCAGAAGACCTCGGCCAGCCAGATGTTGGCGAAGAACGAGAAGACGAGAAAGATGATCAAATTGACGCGCAGCGCGGTGGCCAGCCACCCGAAGTCGCCCGCTCCCCGCCGCTCGATGTCGCGCAGCGTGCGATACGTCCGGTGGAACAACACCAGGTACAGGAGCAGGAGCAGCGGTCCGCCGCTGGTGAGAGCCCACAGGTACGAGTTGTGGGTCCCCATGAAGTGTCCCGTCATGATGAAGTTCCGCCAGGCGAAATTGCCGGGCCCCACGCCGAAGATCGGGTGCTCGGCCAGCATCACCGCCGCCGCTTCCACGGTGTGGACCCGTCCGATGGTGGTCGGTCCCGACACGTCGAAGCTCACAGCTCGTCCGCGCTGCACTTCCGGCACGGCCACCAGTGCCAGCAGGCTCGTGGCCGCGATCAAGGCCAGGGTCCGGACGCGCTGGGCGGCAGCCCAGTGCCGCTGCTCGAGGACGAGCAGGGCTCCCAGCAGCACGAGCTGCAGAAGTCCGCTGCGGGAGCCGGTGGCGAGCGTCGCCACCGGGAGGACGAGCAAGGGCACGGACGTGAGAGGTCGCCACCATCCCTTCGGGCCCCGGAATCGCAGGGCCCAAAAGAACGCCGTACCCCAGATGCACAGGAATGCCAGGCGGTTCTCGTTTCCGGCGAAGCCCCCGAACGTCGCGGCCTGCGCGCGCTGCGTCCCCGGCCCGCCCTCCAGCAGCTTGAGGCTGTCACCCGCCAGCACCAGGATCAGCGCGAGGACGACGACAGCGGCGTAAGCGAGATGGCGCGGTGTCCGGATGAAGACGATGAAGTAGAGAAACATCAGGAGGAACTGGAAGAACGAGAACGGCTCCGTCCACGTCGCGTCCGCTATCTCCACCGGCGGCGGAACGTGCCGCATGACGCTCCAAGTGGTGGCGGCGAGAAAGACCCCGGCGATGCCGATCAGGAGGCGGACCTCGGGAGCGCGCCAGGCCCATACCCCCCGGTCGCGGAGGAGCCGGAGGCTGAGCGGTATCAACAGGACCGCGCCGATCAGCTCGGCCGTGCTGGCCGGACCAATGCGAAGAACGCTCGAACGTAGGACGACGAAGACCAGCATCACGAGGATGCCCCAGTGCGGCTTCGCCACGAAGGCGGCGGCGGCCAGCGCGCCCGCCAGAAGCGTCAGGCTCGTCTCCGGTTGCATGAGCACGGCGAGCAGGGCGACCCCGAGGAGGAGGGGGACGGCCGCGGCGGCGAGCCAGCCGCGGACCTCGGGACGGACCCCGGCCAGGAGGAGGCGGGCATCCGAGGCGGTCGTCATGCGGGGTTGTTGGAGACCGCCGGCCGCAGCAGGCGGCGGAAGAACCGCGGCAGATGGTTCCGCTGGCGGTTGAGGACCACGCCA
>DATLZL010000090.1:0-4836 GCA_035574035.1 Binatia bacterium
GACCTTGAGCGCCGACAGCACGTATGGCAGCGCGTTGGGCAGGCGGATCTTCAGGAACACCTTCCACTGGGGCGCGCCGAAGACGCGACCCAGGTCCAGCAGCTCCTCGTCCACCTGAGTGAGCCCCACCGCCGTGTTGATGACCACCGGGAAGAAACCGATCAGGGCCGCGATCAGCATGTTGGGCACGATGCCGTAGCCGAGCCAGAGCAGGAACAGCGGCGCGACGGCGACCTTGGGCAGCGTGTTGACGAAGACCAGGAACGGCACCAGGGCCCGCGCCAGCGGCGGCGACCAGGCGATGGCCACCCCCAGCAGGACGCCGCCGGCCCCGGCCAGGGCGAAGCCGCCGAGAATCTCGAGCGTGGTGACGGTCAGGTGCCTGGCCCAGGGCACGCCGCCGGCGACCGCCGCCCGGGCGACGCTGAGCGGGCTGGGCAGCAGGTACTCCCGCACCTGGAAGACCGGCCCGGCCAGCTGCCAGGCGACCAGGAGGGCGCCGAACAGCGCGAGCGAGGGAGCGTAGCGTGAGAGGAGGCGCGCCTTCACGGCGCGGATGATAGCAGCGGGCCCTATGCTAGGCTACCGGCCGTGCCGGTGGAGTCCCTGGCGCGCGACCTGGCCTGCATCGACTGCGGCGCCGTCTTTCCTCTCGACTACCGGCTGGAGTGCGGGAAGTGTCGCGGTCTGCTCGAGCTGCGCTACGACCTGGACGTCCTGCGCCGGCGCGGTCCGGCCGTGTTCGAGGGACAGGGGCTCTGGCGCTACGCGCCGGTGCTGCCGATCGCCGACCCCGCCCACCGGGTGACGCTCGGCGAGGGCGGCACGCCCCTGCTCGACTGCCCGCGCCTGGCCGCCCGGCTGGGCGTCCGTCGCCTGCTGGTGAAGTTCGAGGGCGCCAACCCGACCGGCACCGTGAAGGACCGGACCTCGGCCACCGCCGTCGGCGGCGCGCTGCAGTTCGGGTTCACCGCGACGTCGGTGGTCTCCACCGGCAACGCCGGATCGTCGATTGCGGCCTACTCGGCCCGCGCGGGCCTGCGCGCGTTCATCTTCGCCTACGAGCGCGCCTCGGCGCCCAAGCTGCTGCACATGTCGGCCACCGCCAGCGACCTGGTCCTCTACCAGGGAGTCTACGACGACCTGATCGGGATCTGGGACCGCCTCGTCGAGGAGCGGTTGTTCTTCGACTGCGGCGCCTCCCGCAACCCCTACAAGCACGAGGGCAAGAAGACGCTGGCCTACGAGATCGCCGAGCAGACCGGCTGGCGCCCGCCCGACGTCGTGGTGGCCCCGGCGGCGGTGGGCGAGGTCTTCATCGCCACCGCCCGGGGCTTCCGCGAGATGCACGCCGCCGGCTGGATCGAGCGCCGGCCCCGGATGGTGGCCGCCCAGGCCGCGCGCGCCAACGCGATCGCCCGCGCCTGGCGCGAGGGTGGTCCGCTGCGCCCGGTGAAGATCGGCTACACGGTGGCCGAGGGGCTGGCCGCCGGGGATCCCGGCCGCAAGGGCGAGTGGGTGCTGCGACTGCTCCGCGAGGACGATGGCCTGGCCGGCGAGGCCGAGGACGAGGAGATCCTCGAGGCCCAGCGCTTGCTGGCCCGCACGGAGGGCATCTGGGCCGGCCCCACCGGTTGCGGCAGCCTCGCGGTCCTGATCCGGCTGCTGGCCGAGCGGCGCCTGGATCCCGACCGGAGCATCGCGGTCATCGTCAGCGAGACCGGGCTCAAGACCGAGGCGGCGCTGCCGCCGCGGTCGGGGATCGCCTTCGACTACGAGTCGCTCCGGCGGCTGGTCCGGGAGCGCCTCGCCGCGTAGTGCCGCTGCCCCGCCGGTTTTACTTCCGCGACCCGCGCGAGGTGGCCCCGGACCTGCTCGGCTGCGTGCTCGTCTCCCGCCGCGGCCGCGCCGTCACCGCCGGCCGCATCGTCGAGACCGAGGCCTACCTGGGCCCCGAGGACGCCGCCTCGCACGCCGCCCTCCGTCCGGGCAGCCACGCCCTCTTCTACGGGCCGGGCGGCTTCGCCTACGTCTACCTGAACTACGGGATGCACGCCTGCCTGAACGCCATCACGAACCCGCCCGGCCAGCCGGGCTGCGTGCTGATCCGGGCGCTGGAGCCGCTGCTCGGCATGCGGGCGATGGCGCGCCGCCGCCGGCTGCCGCCCACCTCGCTCCGGCTGGCCACCGGCCCCGGCAACCTCACCCGGGCGCTCGGCATCACGGTGCGCGACAGCGGCGCCGACCTCACCCGGGGCGCGCTCACCATCGAGCCGCCTGACCGCCCGCGCGACTTCGAGATCGGCCGGGGGCCGCGCGTCGGGATCACCAAGGCCGTGGACCTGCCGCTCCGCTACTGGATCACCGGCAACCGCTTCGTGAGCCGGTGAGTCAGCCGCCGGGCGGAAGTCTTCCCGCGCCGTCGGGCGGGGTTCCCGACGGGCCGTCCGCTACGCCCCCCGGCGCAGGGCTTCGGGATCGAAGAGCGCGTCGGCCAGGCCGGTGTTGGCGGTGGCCTCGCGCACGACGATCACGAACAGCAGCCGGCCGTCGGCGAAGAGCTCCTGGCGGTAGGGGAAGAAGGCGCCGGCGGCGAGGGGACGGTGCTCGCCGAGCGTCAGGTCCAGGACCGTCTCGCCGACCGCGCGCCGCTCCCGCGTGACCACGCGCACCGGGCCGTACTCGGGGTCGAGCCACACGGCGGGGACGGCGAGGTCGCCGGGCCGGGCACCGATCACGGTGACCGGGCGGCCGCGGAAGCGGGCGGGCGCGGCGGAGTCCGTCCGCACTCCCAGGGCCGCCCACTCGGCCAGGAGATCGTCGGCGGTCCGCCGGAACGGGGCGATCAGATGGGAGGGGGAGCCCTGTCCCGCCGGCGCCTCGACCACCGCGCCGTCGCCGCGGCGGACCCAGGTGCGGTCGCCGACGGCCAGGCGCACCTCGCGCTGGCCGTCGATGACCTGCTCCAGCCGCTGGCGCCGCGGCGCCTTGATGAAGAGCCGCTGCTCGGCGGTGGACTGGGGGTGCCGGCCGTCGGGGTGATAGAGCGTCAGCGTCTGCCGGATCGCCAGATCGGTGATGACGCCGGTCAGCCGGGCGACGTACGCCTCGACGGCTCGCCAGGCCTCGCCGGCGCCGCCCGGCACGGGCGGCCGCTCACCGGCGGCGGCCGGCGGCCGATCGAGCAGGGCCGGTGGGCCCGCGAGGAGCACGACCAGGGCCTGGCGGCGCCTCACGACGGGCAGTTCCTCACACCCCGCTTATACGGGCCCGGCGCGGAGGAAGTCAACGAAACCGCGGCCTTTTTGCTAGTATGGGGCAAACGTAGCGCAAGGAGAGTCCGTGCCGCCTGAGACAGTCGAAAACGGCGTCCTCGAGCTGATCCTCAGCGCCGGCCCCGTCGCCAAGGTCGTCCTGGGCATCCTGGTCGCCTTCTCGGTGGTGAGCTGGGCGCTGATCGTCGAGAAGTGGTGGCAGTTCCGTCGCGTGAGGCGCCAGAGTCTCGGCTTTCTGAAGATTTACCGGGAGGGCCGGCGCGAGGCCGCCGTGCACGCGGCGGTCAAGAAGTACCGGGAGAGCCCCCTGGCGCAGATCTACGCGGCCGCCTACCAGGAAATGGGAAGCCTCGAAGAGCCCCCGGACGACGGCGAGGAAGCGGCGATCGAGACGGCTCACCGGGCCATGCGCCGGGCCGCCGGCCACGAGGTGGCCCGACTGGAGCGTTACCTGCCGTTCCTGGCCACCACGGCCAGTGCCGCGCCCTTCATCGGGCTCTTCGGCACGGTCTGGGGGGTGATGGGCGCCTTCCACGGCATCGGCCAGCAGGGCTCGGCCTCCCTGGCGGTCGTGGCGCCGCCCATCGCCGAGGCGCTCATCGCCACCGCGTTCGGGCTGGGGGCCGCCATCCCGGCCGTCATCGCCTACAACTACTACGTCAATCGCGTCAAGCACTGGGCGGCCGAGATGGATGGGTTCATCCTCGACGTGCTCAACGCCCTGGCCCGGGCCGCGGCGCCCGGCCCCAGGCTGCGCACCGGCAAAGATGGCCTTTAAGCTCGACCATGCCGACGGCGGCCACCGCCGCGTCGGCGCCACGCTGGCCGAGATCAATATCATCCCGCTGGTGGACGTGGTGCTGGTGCTCCTGCTCATCTTCATGCTGACCGCGCCGATGATGTACCGCGGCATCGACGTCAATTTGCCGCGGGCGGCCTCGCGGCCCACGGCAGTCGAGGAACGCATGGTCCTGACCGTCACCAAGGACAACGCGCTCTACCTCAACGAGCGCCGCGTGACGCCGGCCGGGCTCGAGGCGGCGCTCCGGGAGGCGTTCCGGAACCGGACGGACAGGACGCTCTACCTGAAGGCCGACGCCGGTCTGGCCTACGGCGCCGTGGTGGAGACGATGGATCGCGTTCGACGGGCCGGCATCGAGCGGCTCGGCATGGTGACGGAGCCGGTTCGCGAGCGTTGACATGCCGGCGGCGGCCATGACGGTCGGCCTGCGCCCGCGTTCACGTCCTGGGCCCGCACTGCGGCGCCTGCCCATCCCGTTCGTCTCTCTCGCGCTGTCCGCGCTGGCCCACGGCGTGCTCGCGGCGGCCATCATCCTGGGGGCGCTCATGTGGAAGGCGAGCCAGCCCCGGACGTACGTGGTCAACCTCGTCCCCGCCGTCCCGGCCGTCGGCACCCCGCAGCCTCAGGAAACGCGTCCCGCGCCCACTCCGGCGCCGGTCCCACCGGCGCCGAGGGCTACCGCCGAGCCGCCGCCGAGACCGGAGCCCCGCCCTCTGCCCGAACGGCCGGCCGTCCGCGACCTGCCCGACCGGACCGCGG
>DATLZL010000091.1:0-6252 GCA_035574035.1 Binatia bacterium
GGCGGGTGTCGATGACCATGCCCCAGCGCATCAGGCGATCCTCTGCCGGGCACGGGCACCCGGGCTGTCGCCCCGCCCGTGCCCCGCCGCGATCACCGCCTGTGGTCCATCGACCGGCCGATCAGCGGCGCCACCGTCCGCGAGTTTCATGGAAGCTTCCTGATTGCCACGGGGACCAGGTCGGCGCCGGAGCCGGTGGCATCGGTGAGGGCGAGGTCCATCGCCGCCACCTGGTTCAGGTTCGGCATGCCGAGGTCGCGAGCGAAGGGCGTGGCCCAGTGGCCGAACTGCTGGAGCACCACAACGACGTCGGGCCG
The DNA here is from genome assembly GCA_035574035.1 of Binatia bacterium. Taxonomy (GTDB): domain Bacteria; phylum Methylomirabilota; class Methylomirabilia; order Rokubacteriales; family CSP1-6; genus DATLZL01. The sequence goes on from DATLZL010000091.1 coordinate 318, forward strand.
CACGCCCTCGCGCAGCATGGCCCGGCCGTGGGTGACGCCGGTCGGGGACCGGAGCTCGACCAGGTCCCCGTCGGCGATGCCCAGGCGCCGGGCCGCCGCGCGGTTGAGCATCACACCGAAGTGGCCGCGCACGTTGCGGGCCACGTCGGCGAGGACGGGCAGCGAGACGTTCGAGCCCCACGAGTACTGCATGCTGCGGCTGGTGAGCAGCCAGAACGGGTACTCCTCGGGGGTGCGGCCGCGGGCGAGCGCGGTCCGCCGCCAGATGTCGGGAAAATCTTTCCAGCCCGGCAGCGGCTGGTACTCCTCGAGCTGGGCGTCCCACCAGGTGATGCCGCGCTCGTGCAGGCGGGCGGCCAGCTCCTGGCCCATCCGCCGGATCCGCTCCTGGTACGGGAGCTCGTAGCGCAGCCCGCGGACGGCCATGGCGGTGTGCAGGTAGTACCGGGCCGCGGGAAACTCGACGAAGAACGCTCCGTGGCGGCGGAACCAAGCCAGGTCGCGCTCCTCCCGGCCGCCGGTCAGGGCCCGGGTGGCCGCCCGGCACACGCGGTCCCAGATCTCGGCCGCCGACGGCCGCTCGCCGGGGGCGAACGAGTAGTCCCAGCCGGGGCCGGTCAGGGGGACGGTGGTGCCGGCGCCGCGGTTCAGCGCAGCCAGGTAGCCGTCGAGGATGCCGACCCGGCCGGCCAGCTCGGTGGCGATGTCGGTGAGGTCGCGGGCGTCGACCGGCGAGGGGACGACCGGCTGGCGCAGCGCCCAGCCCGTATGGTGCCAGTACTGCTCGATGTACTTGGTGCCGCCGATGCGGTAGAGCTGGAGCGACTCGAGGTCGGTGGCGTCCGGCAGCAGGAGGTCCGCGTACCAGTTGGTCTCGTCCAGGGTGTAGGCGAAGGCAGCGACGAAGGGGAAGCGCTCCAGCTCCCGCTCGACGCGCTCGGTATCCCAGTTGGAGATGGCCGGATTCGTCCGGTAGACGATCCAGACCTCGGGCGGCGGCGGGGCCGGCCAGCGCTCCGGCGGGTCGCTCATGAAGAGCCAGGGCAGGTGGGCGGGTCCGAGCGCAGGCGACCACGGCGAGTTGTCGGCCAGCGGCACCAGCGTCCGGTACGCGTTGCGGACGCGGGGTGCGGCTTCCCACCGCTCGCGGCTCGTCGGGTTCAGCGGCTGGTCCATGAAACCGTCCGGCCCCGGCTTGACCGACTCCAGGCGGTCCTGGGCCGGCCGGTTGAGCCGCACGGTGGTGCCGAGAATGCCGCCCGGAACCTCGAGGGCCCCGACCAGCGCCGCCAGCACCGTGCGGGCCCAGCAGCACTCGTAGCCGCCCCAGCCGTTGGTCACCGTCTTGCCGAGCAGGATGGCGACGGGCCGGTGGGGGTAGGTGGCGCCCTCGATCTCGATCGTGCTGCCGACCCGGGCGTGGGCGAGATACTCGGCCGCCAGCCGCCGGATCGTCGCGGCCGGCACGTCGGCGATGACCGCCGCCCACTCGGGCGTGTAGGGCGCCACGTGCTCGCGGAGGAGGGCGAAGGCGGGGCGGACGCGGTCGGCGACGGTGCGGGTGGCGCCGTCGGCCCCGACCTCGATGCCGGCGGCGATGAACGATCCTTCCAGCGCCGGGCGGCGGCAGGCCGGGTCGTCGAAGGGAACGGCGCGCTCCCGGTCCAGATCCCACACCAGCGGCCGGCGCGTCTCGGGGTCGCGCAGGTACCAGCCGCCGGGGCCGACGAGATACGGCGAGGCGGTCATCGCCTCGAGGAACGGGACGTCGCAGACCTGGCGCCAATCGTGCTCGTGCAGGATCGCGTGGAGCAGCGCGAACAGCACGGCGGCGTCGGTCTTGGGCCGGATGGGCACCCACTCGGTGGCGCCGGCGCCGGTCACGGACAGATGCGGCTCGAGCTGCACCCAGCGGAGGCCGCGGGCGCGGGCCTCGGCGTGGCGAAAGACGCCCGTGACGCCGCCGGAGGCGTCGCCGTTGTAGCCGAAGGAGAGCACGTAATCGCAGCGCGGGACGTCGGCGGCCACCGTGAAGGCACGGTGCCAGAACTCGCCGTAGAGGTGCTCGGAGTGGTAGCACTTGACGCCCTGGCCGGAGCCGATCCCCTGGTCCACCGGGCCCCAGGCGGCCAGGAAGGCCGCGAAGGTCCCCAGGTAGGCGGGCGCGATGCCGCCGGAGCCGAAGGTCACGGCCAGCCGCGGGTAGCCGGCCTCGTCGACCAGCCCGCGGGCGCGCAGCGCGCGCAAGCGCTCGGCCAGCAGGTCGAGGGCCTCGTCCCAGGCGATGGGCACCCAGCCCGGATCTTCGTAGCGCCCTTTTCGGGGGTTGGTGCGGCGCATCGGCTGGCGCACCCGGTGGGGGTTGTAGAGCTTCTGGACCAGGGCGTAGGCGCGCACGCACACCTTGCCGCCGGCGGGGTGCCGGTCGGCCAGGTCGTGGTTGGGCTCGACGCCGACGGCGAGGCCGTCCCTCACGACCACCTTGAGCAGGTCCGGGCCGGCCACGCACTGGTAGCAGTAGACCGGGACTTTCGCGACCGCCGACGTCATCGCCGTCGCCTCAGCGCGCCGCCGCCGTCAGCTTCTTGTGCTCGAGCGCCTCGAAGAAGGCGTCGATGCGGTTCCGGAGCTGGGCTTCGGCGTAGTAGCGCGGGTCCTCCAGGTCGGACTCCACGAGCAGCGTCGGCACGCCGAGCTCGCGGGTGAAGTAGTCCCGCATGTCGCCCTGGCCAGCCGAGAAGAGCCGGCACGACTTGATGGAGTGGATGACGAGGGCGTCGGCCTCCCACTCCTCCACGTAGCGGCGGATCTGCTGGTAGCGGGCGGTGATGGACCGGTTGGTGAGGTTCTCCCGCAGCATCTGCTCGGCGATGGACTCCAGCGGCCGCCGCGGGTCGTGCCGGAACCCCCACTCCCAGATGCCGCCGACCGTGGAGTAGGTGGACTGCACCGCCACCGCGCCCCACCGGGTGAAGAGGTTGCGGAAGTTCTTGTAGTAGGGGTAGGGGGGCGGCCCCTCGATGACCGTGCGGAAGCGCTCCTCGGTCAGCGGCCCCAGCCCCTGGCCGGCCAGCGCCTCGAACTCCCCCACCGCCGCATCGAAGAACTCGGCGGCCTCGGGAGTGCCGCGCAGCACGTTGATCGGCCCCATCATGTTGATGGAGTCGAAGTAAGCGTCGAAGGGCGCCGGGTGGTGCTTGGTCAGGTGCTTGGCCCGGGCGTAGCCCTCCTCGGCCCAGGCCGCGTGGTGGAGGATTTCGCGCAGCTCGTCGATGTCGAACCGGCGGCCGGTGATCGACTCGCAGAGGGCGATGAGCTCGCGGAGCTGGGTGACCACGTACTGGACGTCGTTCGGGCTCGGCTCCGGCGTGCGGGCGAACGGCACGTCCAGCATGAACAGCGGCGCGCCCGAGATGTCGGCCAGGTGCTCGAACCACTTGACGTAGACGTTGCAGCCCACGTAGTTGCAGACGACGAGGGTCGGGAACGGGATGGGCTTGCCGGGGCCCATGCCGCCCTCCAGGAAGAGGCCGACGTCCGCCTTCACGTAGGCGCAGTTGTCGCTCGAGTAGCCGGCCTGCTCGGCCCTCAGGATGAGGGGGAGCGATTTTCTGCGGATGGCGTTCTGGAGCGCGGTGACCTCCGGGAACATGGGTAGGAGGTGGCAGGCCCGCAGCAGCTCCACGCAGTTGCCGGAGATCATGAGGGCCGCGGTCGGCACGCCCTCGGCCTCGGCCCGGCCCAGCGCGGCCATCCACTCGGACATCAGGCGGCGGGAGTGCTCGTGGACCCGACCCTGGTACTGGCGCTCGGTGACCGTGGCCGGCATAAGGCCTCCTACTCGAAGAGCAGGCTCTCCACGAACGTCTCGACCTCGTTGCGCGTGCGCTCGAAGGTCCACATCTTCTCCTCGAACTCCACGAGGAGGTGGGGGATGCCGGCGCGGTCCAGGCCCTGCTTCATGAGGACGTAGTCGAACAGGGCCGGCTCGCAGAACTTGGCCGGCAGGAAGATGACGGCGTCGGCCCTGGCGCGGCGGACCTTCTCGATCAGCCCCTCGGCCCGGTGCCGCCGGCCCTCGTGGCGCGTGGACGAGGGGACGGCACGGTTCACGTAGGCGCTGGCCAGACGCTCGAACGGGTCGCCCTCGCCCTCGACGTCGGCGGTGTACCACCGCCAGCCCAGCATCAGGTCGTCCTCCACCACGTAGCAGCCGGCGTCCTCCAGCACCTCCAGCAGGCCGACGGGCGGCTGCTCGCAGAAGGCACCCTCCACCACCACGCGGATGCGGTCCCGCCGCCGGGCCTGGCGCCGGCCGATCTCGTCCAGCAGGGTGTCGAGGGCGGGGATCGCCTCCTCCGGCGGCGCCAGCGCCGCCGCGCGCAGGGCGAGGTAGAGCTCCGCGGTAGACAGTGCGGCGGGCTCGGCGATGCGCCGGGCGTACAGAGCCCGGACGCGACGGCGGAGCGCGTTGTAGGTGTCGATCGACTTGGCGAGCGCCGTCTCGGTGACCCCGAGCCCGAAGGCGTCGGCGAACCGGTCGGCCAGGCGACGCAGCTCGCCGGCCAGGTAGCCGACCACCGCCGGCGAGGTCGAATTCTGCGGCAGGTGCAGGTACTCGACCACCGCGCCGGGGAAGTTGCGCTGGTAGACCGAGGCCAGGTTGCGGGCGACGTCGCAGATGTTGGAGAAGACGAACCCGTCGATGCCCTCGACCAGGCCCTGGAAGCCCAGCTCCAGGGTCGACTTGGCGATGGAGCACACGAAGGACTGGAAGCGCGCGTCCGCATGCGTGAGCTCCACGCTCCCCCCCGCCCCGAACAACGGGAGCGCCAACATGCCGGCGGCGTGGACGACCTCGGCCGGCGCCCACACCGGGTAGAGCGCCACCGCCCGACCGCCGGGGTGCGCGGCCTTCCATTCCCCGGCGATCTCGCCCAGCGGCCGGCTCACGCGCTCGCGCCACCGCTCGACCGACTCAGCGGTCATGCTCGGTTCCCACCGCCGGAGCCGGGCCGCCGACGCCGGCGCGGTCCAGGAAGCCGTAGAGGAAGAGGCGGCTCACCTCCCGGGCCAGCGTGCGGACGTCATCGCTCGAGCGCAGGAACGGGCGCCGGGCGATGCCGTTCAGCATGCCGAGCAACAGGTTGGTGGCGGAGAGCAGCTCGTCCCCCGACCGGCCGTGCGGGTCCAGGTCCCGCAGCACGGCCAGGCCGCGAGCCACGTAGGCGTTGCGCTTGGCGGCGATCTCGGCCCGCCGGGGCTCCGGCAGCGCCTCCCAGTCGCGGTTGACGATCTTGAGCGCCGACGCGTGGCCGAAGCCGAAGTCGAGGTGCGTGCGGACGAGCGCCAGCAGGCGGGCGTCGGGGGTCGACGCCTCCCGGAGCGCCGCGTCCAGGGCCCCGATGAGGGTCTCCAGCGAGCGGTCCAGGATGAGGAAGAGCACCTCCTCCTTGCCGCCCACGTAGTGGTAGAGGCCGGCCAGGGAGAGGCCGGCCGCCCGGGCGATTTCGCGGATGGAGGCCTGGTGGTAGCCGCGCCGCCCGATCACGTCCTCGGCGGCCCTCAGGATGCCGTCGTAGCGCTCCTCGATCGCCACCCCGAACCTCCCTCCGAACGCACGCTCAGCTTGCGCGTACGGTAGGCCGTTCGGCGGCGGCGAGGAATCCGGCGGGCGCTTCATTTTCGTGGTGCCGGCGGCTCGGAATCGGCCCCCGAGCGTGACTGGCGGCCGGCGCACGGTCTCGGAGCAAAATGGTGGGCGGCGGCCACGTGGCAGGAGGTGCCAGCCGTTCGGAGGCCCCGTGGAACGATGACCGCCGCCGGCCCGACAGTGGAGCCGCCGGTCTACCGCCCGTTCGCGCTGCTGGCGTTCGCCGCCACGCTCTGGGTCGGCACGCCGCTGGGCATCGCCATGCTGGCGTGGCTCTACGGG
>DATLZL010000092.1:0-4165 GCA_035574035.1 Binatia bacterium
CGGGTGGCGGCCCAGCCACCACTCGACGAAGGCCTTGGCGTCGTGGAGGATCAGCGGGCGCCCGGCCGCCGCCTCCACCAGCGCGCCGGCCGCCTCGGCCGGCAGCCACGCCGCTCCGCTCTCGGGCGCGAAGACGACGACGGCGTCGGGCCGCGGCTCCGGCGGCCGCCGCTCGCCCGCCCAGTCGAGCGCGACCGGAGCCTCGTCCCCCACGCGGGCGAACCACTCCCGCACCGCGCCCGGGGTGGACAGCGCGGCCGGGGGCTCGGCCGGCGCCGGCGCCACCGTCATCGCCGGCAGCTCCTTGAGCAGTCGCGTGAACTCCATCTCCATCCACAGCGCGCGCAGCTTCGGCCAGTCCGGCTCCACCCGCCGGAACCTCTCGAGGTCGAACTCGAGCGGGACCTGGCGGTTGAGCGTGGCCAGCTCCCGGCTCAGCAGGGCGGCCTTGCGGCCGGCGGCCAGCGTCTCACGGAGCTTGCCGCCCACCAGGGAGAGGTTCTCGTACAGGCGGTCGACGCTCCCGAACTGGGTGACGAGCTTGACGGCCGTCTTCTCGCCCACGCCGTGCACGCCCGGGATGTTGTCGATCGAGTCGCCCATGAGCGCCAGCACGTCGGGGATCTGGGCCGGTCCCACGCCCCAGCGCTCCCTGACCCGGGCCTCGTCGTACACGACCCGCTCGCCGGTGCGCCCCAGCACGCTGAGCACCCGCACGTCGGGGCCGACCAGCTGCAGGAGGTCCTTGTCGCCGGTGACGATCACGACCTCCACGCCGTGGGCCCGCGCGCGCTCCACCAGCGTGGCCAGCACGTCGTCCGCCTCGTAGCCCGGCACCTCGACCACCGGGACGCGGAGCGCCTCGAACAGCCGGCGCACGTAGGGGATCTGCCGGGCCAGGTCGTCCGGCATCGCGGTGCGGGTGGCCTTGTACTCGGTGAAGAGCGCGTCGCGGAACGTGGGGCCCGGCGGGTCCCAGGCGATGCCGAGGTACTCCGGCTGCTCTTCCCGGATGAGCTTCCAGAGCATCGTGGACAGGATCAGCACGGCGTGGCTCGGCACCCCGCGGGACGTCGACAGGTAGCCGACGGCGTGATAAGCGCGGAAGAGATGGGAGTGGCCGTCGACGATGTAGAAGCGGGCCCGCGCCGTCATCCCAGGTACTCGGTCAGGATCGCGCGCACCGCCTCCGTCCGCCGCCGGTAGTCCTCGAGGAACGCCTCCCGCGACGGGTACCCGAGCGCGCTCGCCACCCGGCCCGGCATGGGCCCGGCCAGGTCCAGCGTGTCCGGCGGCCGCGCCGACAGCAACCGGAGCGCCGCCGAGACCCGCCGGAGAAAACGGTAGTGGTCCTCGAGGGCGCCGGCCGTCGCGGCGGACAGGGCGCCGGCCCGCGCCAGCCCGCGCAGCGCGGCCCGGGTCGACGCCGACCGCACTTCGGGGTGCTCGGCACCGTGCACCAGCTGCAGCGCCTGGGTCACGAACTCCACGTCCACCAGGCCGCCCCGCCCGAACTTCACGTGCCGGCGGCCCGGCGTCTCCTTGCCCAGCTCGTGCTCCATGCGCGCGCGCACCTCGGCGATCTCCTTGAGGCCGTGACGCCCCAGCGGCTCACCATACACGTGGCGCCGGATCAGCGCACGCGCCCGGCGGGCGAGCGCCGGGTCCCCCAAGACCAGGCGGGCCCGGGTCAGCGTCTGCCGCTCCCACAGGTCGCCGTACTCGGCCCAGTATCGGCCGGCGGCGGCGAGGCTCGCGGCGAAGCCGCTACCCTTGCTGCCGGGCCGCAGCCGCAGGTCCACCGGGAAGGCGACGCCGGCGGCGGTGATGTCGCCCAGGGCCCCGGCCAGGCGCTCGACCGCCTCGCTCCAGAAGGTGTGGGCCTCGACGCGCGCCGGGCCGTCGGTGTCGCCGTCCTCGGCGTAGAGCAGGAAGACGTCGAGATCGGACCCCGTCGTGAGCTCCCGGCCGCCCAGCTTGCCCAGGCCGACCAGGACGGCGGGGATGAACCGACCGTCGGGCGCGCGCGGCACGCCGTGGCGCTCGACCAGGGGCTCCAGCACCAGCCCGAGGCCGGCGGTCAGGACGGCCGCGGCCAGGTCGGTCATCTCGCGGGAGTAGCCGTCGATGTCGGTGACCCCGAGCAGGTAGCGCCAGACGACGGCCAGCTCCTGGGCCTGTTTGCCGCGCCGCAGCCGGTCGCGGCGCTCGGGCGGGGTGAGGCCGGGGGCGAGCACCGGCGCCAGGGCCGCCTGGAAGTCCCGCCGGCGCCGGGGTCGCTCCAGCTGGGCGGGATCGGCCAGCGTCGTGAGCAGCTCCGGCTGGTTGATGAGGAGCTGGGTCAGGAGGTCGCCGCCGGCGCAGAGGCGGGCCAGGCCCAGCAGCACGCCGGGCGCGTCGGCCAGCAGCTCGACCAGGCCGGCCCGCGGCCCCACCGCCGCCAGGAACCGCTCGAGCTGATCGAGGGCGGTATCGGGATCGGCCGTCTTCCAGACCGCGTCGAGCAGCGCCGGCAGCAGACGCTCGAGGGCCCGCCGCCGCGCGCCCGGGTACGGCACCAGCGGCCGGCCCTCGACGATGAGGCGTAGATTTTCCCGCGCCCGCTCGGGGTCGGCGAAGCCGGTCGCGCGCAGCGCCAGCACGCCCGGCAGGCGAAGGCGGCGCTCGGGCGTCTCCCGTCGGCCGGCGAAGAACTCGCGGAACGCGCGGTGCACGGCGCCGGTGACGGCGCGGTGCCGGCGGGCGAAGACGCCAGCGGCGCGGCGCGGTGGCCCCGGAATGCCCACCCGTCGGGCCAGGCGGCCTAGCGCCTCGGGGTCTTCGGGCAGCGTGTGGGTCTGGAACTCGTGCAGGATCTGCAGGCGGTGCTCGACCGTGCGCAGGTGCACGTAGGCGTCGGTGAGCGCCCGGCCGCGGTCGGGGGCCAGGTAGCCGCGCTCGGTCAGCCGGTACAGGGCCTTCAGCGTGTGGCGCTCGCGCAGCCAGGGGTCGGTGCCGCCGTAGAGCAGCTGCAGGGCCTGGACGAGGAACTCGATCTCGCGGATGCCGCCGCGCCCGAGCTTCACGTTCGCCCGGGCCTCGCCCGAGCGCCCGGCGAGGTGGCGGTCGATCTCGCGCTTCATCGCCCGGACGGCGGCCACGACGCGCTCGTCGGTCCCCGGGCGGTAGGCGACCTGCCGGGCCAGCTCCACGAACCGCGCCCCGACGACCTCGTCGCCGGCGCAGGCCCGGGCCTTGAGCAGGGCCTGCCGCTCCCAGGTCTCGGCCCGCTCGGCGTAGTAGGTGCGGTAGGCGTCGAGCGGCAGCGCCACCTGCCCCACCCGGCCCTCCGGGCGAAGGCGGAGGTCGACCCGGAACGCGTAGCCCTCGTCGGTCGCCGTCTCCACGAACGCGACGATTTCCCGGGCCAGCCGGGCGAAGTACTCGCCGTTGGGCAGGCGGCCCTCGGCCCCACCCTCGGTCTCGCCGTCCTCGCCGTAGACGAACATGAGGTCGATGTCGGAGGCGTAGTTGAGCTCCTCGCCCCCGAGCTTGCCCATGGCGATGACGGCCAGGCCGGTCTCCCCGCCGGCGGCGCCGAGCGGAGCGCCGTAGCGGGCGCGGAGGCCGGCGTCGGCCAGGCGCCAGGCCTCGGCCAGACAGACGTCGGCCAGCCGCGACAGCTCTTCGGTGGTGACGGTCAGGTCGGCGTCGCCCAGGAGGTCCCGGCTTGCGATGCGCAGCAGCTGCCGGTACTTGAAGCGGCGCAGGGCGTTCATCTGCGCCTCGCGGGTGGCGAACGGGGCGAGCGTCTGGGCCAGGTCGGCCTCCAGATCGTCGGGCAACCACTGCCGCATCGTCCGCGCCTCGAGCAGCCACGGGAGCAGGTTGGGCCGCCGGCGCAGGGCGTCGGCCAGGAACTGGCTGGAGCCGAGCAGCCGCGCCAGCAGCGGCACGGCCCCCGGATGGTCGGCCAGCGTGCGGAAGAACACCGCCCGGTCCACCACCGCCGCCAGGCGCTCGAGGTTGTTGAGCGCCATGTCGGGGTCGGGCGCCTCGGCCAGCGCGGCCAGCAACCGCGGGAAGACCGGGGCGAGCCGCTCGGCGTCCGGCGGTGTCGGCGTCAGCGCATGCAGGTTCGCCAGCGCCGCCCGCGGGTCCGCGAAGCCCAGCCGGCGCAGGGTCG
>DATLZL010000093.1:0-8611 GCA_035574035.1 Binatia bacterium
CGTCCGCATCGCCCTCGGCGCCGTCGGGCCGCGAGCCCTCCGCGCCCGGGCGGCCGAACGGTGGCTGGAGGCGCAGCCCCTGACCGAGGACCGGCTGCGCCGGGCGGGCCAGGCCGCGGCGGCGGAGTGCCAGCCCATCACCGATGTCCGGGCCTCGGCCGCCTACCGTCGCCTCCTCGTCGAGACCCTGGTGAGCCGCGCGCTCCGGCGGGCGCTCGAGCGGGCGCGGGAGGCGACGGCGTGAGCAAGGTCGCCCTCGCGCTCCGCATCAACGGCGAGCACCACGAGGTGCTGACCGAGGCGCACCGGACGCTGCTCGAGGTGCTCCGGCTCGACCTCGGGTTGTCGGGGACCAAGGAGAACTGCCTGGAGGCCGAGTGCGGGGTGTGCACGGTGCTGCTCGACGGCCGGGCCGTCAACGCCTGTATCCTGCTGGCCGCGCAGTGCCAGGGGCGCGAGATCGTCACCATCGAGGGGCTGGCCGGGCCGGGCGGGCTCCACCCGCTGCAGCGGGCCTTCATCGAGCACGGCGCCGTCCAGTGCGGCTACTGCATCCCCGGCATGATCCTGGCCGCCAAGGCCTACCTGGACCAGAACCCCGAGCCCACCGAGGCCGAGGTGCGAGAAGCGCTGGCCGGCAACCTCTGCCGGTGCACCGGCTACCAGAAGATCGTGGACGCGGTCCTGGGCGCCGCCGCCGAGCTCCGGGCCGGGAGGACCTCGCCCTGACCACGATTCCCCGGGTCGTCGGCCAGCCCCTGCCGCGCCTGGACGCCGCCGGCAAGGTCACCGGCACCGCGGTCTACGCCGCCGACTTCGCGCTGCCGGGGATGCTGCACGGCAAGGTCCTGCGCTCCACCGAGCCGCACGCCCGGCTGGTGCGCGTCGACGCGAGCCGGGCGTTGGGGCGGCCGGGCGTCCGGGCCGTCGTCACCGCCGCCGACGTCCCCGACGTCCGCTACGGCGGGGCGGTCAAGGACGAGACCGTGTTCGCCCGCGACCGGGTGCGCTACGTCGGCCAGCCCGTGGCCGCCGTGGCCGCCACGACGCCGGAGGCGGCGGCCGCCGCGCTGGCGGCGATCGAGGTCGTCTACGAGCCCCTGCCGCCGGTGCTGGACGTGACGGCCGCCCTGGCGCCTGGCGCCCCGCTCGTCCACGAGGCGTGGGCCGGCTACACCGCGGTCCCGATCCTCCACCGGGAGGGCAACATCTGCAACCGCGCCCGGATCGTCGCCGGCGACGTCGAGCGCGGATTCGCCGAGGCCGACCGCGTCTTCGAGCACCGCTTCACGACCCGGATGGTGCACCAGGGGTACACCGAGCCCCGCGCGGCGGTGGCCCAGTGGGACAGCTCCGGACAGGTGACGGTCTGGTCGAACACGCAGCTGCCGTTCGAGGTCCAGAACACGCTGGCCGAGATCCTCCAGATCCCGCCCTCGAAGATCCGGGTCGTGGTGCCGGGCATCGGCGGCGGCTTCGGCGGCAAGCTCCGCATCGGCGTCGAGCACGTCGCGGCGCTCCTGGCCCGGCGGGCGGGCCGGCCGGTCAAGGTCGTGACCACCACCGAGGAGGAGCTGACCGCCGCCTACCCTCGCCAGGCGACGACCGTCGAGCTCCGGACCGGGGTGACGAGGGACGGCCGCATCACCGCCAAGCAGGGCCGGATCTACTTCGACACCGGCGCCTTCGCCGGCTCGGGGCCCGGCGTGGCCTCGGTGGCCACGCTGGTCCTGGCCGGGCCCTACCGGATCCCGAACCTGCTCATCGAGGGGTACGCCGTCTACACCCACAAGACGAACTGCGGCTCGTTCCGGGCCCCCTCCGGCCCCCAGGCCAACTTCGCCGTGGAGTCCCAGATGGACCTCATCGCCGACGCCCTGGGCCTCGACCCGCTCGAGTTCCGCTTGCGGAACATCGTCCGGGACGGCGACGAGGGGCCGACCGGCCAGGTGCTGAGCGCGGTGAGCCTGGAGGAGTGCCTGCGCCGGGCGGCGGACGCGATCGGCTGGGGGCAGCGGCGGCCCCACCGCTGGCGGGGCAAGGGGCTGGCCTGCGGCTGGTGGACGACGACCGGCGGCTCGTCGGGCGTCTACGTCAAGATCAACCCGGACGGGACCGTCGCCCTCAATACCGGGGCGGCCGAGATCGGGACGGCGGCTCTGACCGGCGCCGCCCAGATCCTGGCCGAGGAACTGGGCGTGGACCTCGCCGACGTGACCCTGGTGGCGGCCGACACCTTCGCAACCCCGTTCGACTTCGGCGCCCAGGGCAGCCGGACCGCCTTCGCCGTCGGCAACGCCTGTCGGGCGGCCGCCGCCGAGCTGAAGGCGCGGCTGTTCGCGCTGGCTGCCGCGCAGCTCGGCGTCGACCCGGGCGAGCTCGTCCTCCGGGACAAGCACGTCGCCGGCCGCGGCGCGCGCATCGCCATCGCCGAGCTGGCGCGGATGTCGCAGCAGTCGGGCGGCGGCCTGATCGCCCACGGCACGTTCATCGCCCCGCCGACCCCCTTCGACGCCAAGCGGGTCGAGGCCCACGTGTACCCCGCCTTCCACTCGCCGAGCTTTCACGCCCACGCGGTGGACCTGTCGGTGGACCCGGAGACGGGGGAGGTCACGATCCACCGGTACGTGGTGGCCCAGGACGTCGGGTTCGCCGTGAACCCGGTCGCCGTCGAGGGCCAGATCGAGGGCGGCGTCGCCCAGGGGCTCGGACAGGCCCTGTCGGAGGAGATCGTCTACGAGGGGGGTCGCGTGCTGAATGCGACCCTCACCGACTACAAGATGCCGACGGCGCTGGACGTGCCCCGCATCCACTCCATCCTCGTCCAGCGGCCGAGCGCCGTTGGTCCCTACGGGGCCAAGGGGGTGGGCGAGCCGCCCAACATCGAGCCGCCGGCGGCGGTGGCCAACGCCGTGGCGGCCGCCGCCGGCGTCAGGATCACGAGCCTGCCCATCACCGCCGAGAAGATCCGGCTGGCCCTGGCCGGAACGGAGGCGGCCCGGTGAGGACGAGCGTCCTGCTCCTGCCCGCCTACCCGGCCGAGCGCCTGGCCGCCCTGGCCGAGCGGATCGAGGCCGCCGGCTACGACCGGCTCTGGATCGCCGACGAGCGCTTCTTCCGCGAGGTCTACGCCTGCCTCACGCTGTGCGCGCTCCGGACCCGACGCCTGGCCCTGGGGCCCTGCGTGACCGACCCGTACTCGCGCCACCCGGCGCTCACGGCGATGGCCATCGCCACCCTCGACGAGATCTCCGGGGGCCGCGCGGTGCTGGGCGTGGGCGCCGGGGTCAGCGGGTTCCGCGAGCTCGGGATCAGCGCCGGCCGCTCGGCGGCGGCCATCCGGGAGGCGGTCGAGCTCATCCGCCGCCTGCTGGCGGGCGAGACGGTCACCGTGAAGGGCACCCAGGTGAGCCTGGAGGGCGGGCGCCTGGACTTCGCCCCGCCGCGGGCGACCCTGCCGATCTACGTCGCCTCCCAGCGGGCGGCCGGGTGCCGGGTGGCCGGCCGGGTCGCCGACGGCGCCATCATGCAGGGCTGCGTGGCCGAGCCCCTGGTGCGGTTCTTCCGCGAGACGGTCCAGGAGGGAGCCCGCCGGGCCGGGCGGGACGCGGCGGGCGTCGAGCTGGTCGCGCGGGTCAACGTGTGCGTGGCCGACGACGCGGCAGCCGCCCGCGACGTCATGCGGCCGACGATCGTCCGGAGCCTGGCCGGCCAGCGGCCGGACTTCTTCACCTTCGTCACCGCCGGCCTGACGGTCCCGCCCGCGCTGCGGGAGAAAGTGATGGCGCTGCCCTACACGCACGACCCGGCCCCGCTGCGGGCGGTCGCCGGCGAGGTGCCCGACGCCTTCGTGGAGGCCGTGACGCTGGCCGGCCCGCCGGACGCCGTCGCGCGCGGCGTGGCGCGGCTTGCCCGGAGCGGGATCACCGAGCTGATGGTCTACCCGGTCGCCGTCGACGGCGGCGTAGAGACGACGCTCGAGCGCTTCCAACGCGAGGTCATGCCGCGGGTGCGGGAGGACCTGGCGCCGGCCCGCCCGGGGCGGGGCCCGACCGGCCCCCGGTGAGCGCAGCGGTGCGGGTCCAGGTCCACATGCACGGCAACCTCCGTCGCTTCATGGCCGGCGGGGCGGACCGAGCGGTGCTGGAGCTGGCGCCGGGGACGACGGTCGGGGCCCTGCTCGGCCAGCTGGGGGCGACCGACGACGTGTGGCTGGTGGCCGTCAACGGCGTCGCGGTGGAGCGCGACCGGGTCCTCGGTCCCGGCGACCGCGTGGACTGCTTCGAGCCCGTGGCGGGCGGATAGGGAGGAGACGCCATGCCGGTACGGTACGTGATCACCACGCTGAAACCCGGGGTCCGGCCGGAGGACTACGAGCGGTGGGTCCGCGACTACGACTACCGCGTGGCCCGGACGCTGCCCAGCATCGTCAGCTACCGCGCCCACCGCATCGTGGGGCCCATCCACGGGGCCGAGGGCGCCGGCTGGAGCTACATCGAGCGGATCGAGGTGACCGACGTCGACCAGTACCAGAAGGACCTGGCCTCGCCGGCCGGGCAGGAACTGCTCCGTCAGCTCTACGAGCACTACCTGGACCGGCCCAAGAACATCTTCTTCTGGTCCGAGCCGATCGAGGACTGACGGGGCCGGGACGGGCGAGCGCCCGCGCCACGAGAGGAGGCACCACCATGCAGACGCGCATCCATCGCCGGTCGTTCCTGAAGGCCACCGTCGGCGGCGCCGCCGCCCTGTCGGCGACCGCCTCCGCCCGCCGGTCGGCCTGGGCCCAGGACCCGCGCACGCTGGTCGTGGCCTGGGACAGCGACATCGACACCCTCGACCCGGCGCAGTTCAAGGCCATCGCCGGCTACGTCACAATCGCCAACTGCTACGATACGCCGATCGCCTGGAAGGTGCGCCCGATCGAAGGCAAGCCGGGTTTCGCCCGCTCCCATCCCGGCGAGTTCGACCCCGCGATCTGCGAGTCGTGGGCCACCGAGGCGGATGGGGCCACCCTGGTGTTCAAGGTGCGCCGCGGCGCCCGGTTTCCGAGCGGCCGGCCGGTGGACGCCCACGCGGTCAAGTACTGCTTCGACCGGGGCCTGCAGTCGCCCGGGTACATGCGGATCGTCATCCCGAGTCTCCTGCAGGTCTCGTCGCCGGACCAGTTCGAGGTGCGGGACGACCACACGTTCGCCATCAAGATGAAGGCGCCGGGGCCGATGGCGATGGACATCGTCGCGCTGTCCAACAACGCGATCCTGGACCCGGAGGAGGTCCGGGCCCACGCCACCAAGGAGGACCCCTGGGCCGCCGAGTGGCTCAAGCGCAACCTGGCCGGCATCGGCCCGTACCGGCTGACCAAGAACGAGCCCGGGGTCGAGGTCGTGCTCGAGGCCACGCCGGGGTACTGGCGGCCGGCGCCGTACTTCCAGCGGATCGTGTTCAAGTTCGTCCCCAACGAGGCCGACCGCGTGCTCCTGCTCAAGCGGAAGGCCGTCGACCTGGTGGCCGGCCGGCCGGGGCTGACGCCGAAGAACGTGAAGGCGCTGGAGGGGGAGCCGGGGCTCAAGGTCTTCAGCGTGCCCGACACGACCTGCCACTTCCTGGCCATCAACACCCAGAAGCCGCCCTTCGACAACGTGAAGGTGCGCCAGGCCGTCAACTACGCGATCCCCATCCAGGCCATCCTCCCGAACGTGCTCCAGGGCTACGCCACGCCGATGACCACGCCCATCCCCCACCTGACGCCGGGCCACGTCGGCACCCTGTCGCCCTACAAGTACGACCTCGACAAGGCGCGGAAGCTCATGCGGGAGGCCGGCGTGCTGGACAAGGCGCCCATCCCGGTGGAGCTGGCGCTGCGGGTGGGATTCGTGGCGCACGAGCAGGCCTCGGTCTGGGTCCAGCGCGAGCTGGAGAAGATCGGCTTCAAGGTCGCCATCGTCAAGGAGACCGACGCCACCTTCCGGCAGGTGGCCATCAAGGGCGGCCACACGCTCTCGTTCGAGGCCTGGCAGTCGTGGGTCAACGACCCCTGGTACCACCTGCTGTTCAACTTCCACTCGAAGTCCAAGTTCACGAACGCCTCGTTCTACTCGAACCCCGCCCTCGACAAGCTCATCGACGACAACGTCAACGAGGTGAACCCCCAGAAGCGCCTGGCCGCCGCCCGCGAAGCCCAGAAGATCCTCGTCGAGGATGCGGTGTGGGGCTTCCTCTGGTACGACAGCTGGACGCGGGTCATGAAGGCGGACCTCGTCGGCCTCGAGAAGCGGTGGGACACCTTCGAGCGCTACTACGCCGTCCGCCGGGCCTGAGTCGGCGGTGACCGGAGATGGGATTCGGCCGCTACCTCATCCGCCGCCTGCTGCTGGTGGTGCCGACGCTCGTCGGGGTGACGCTCATCACGTTCGCCCTCACCTACCTGCTCCCCGGCAACCCGGCACTGGTCAAGGCCGGGCCCCTGGCCACCCCCGAGTACGTGGCGGACATGGAGCGGCGGATGGGGCTCGACCGCCCGGTGTACGTGCAGTACTGGCGGTACGTGCGCGGGCTGGCCCGGGGCGACCTCGGCCAGAGCGCCTCGACCGGACGGCCGGTGCTGGACGACTTCCGCCAGCGGATCCCGGCCACGCTGGAGCTGACCTTGGCCAGCCTGCTCGTCGCCACCGCGGCCGGCATCCCGCTCGGCGTCCTCTCCGCCCTTCACCGCGACGGTCCGCTCGACCACCTGGCCCGCGTGCTGGGCGTAGTCGGGGTCGCCATGCCCACCTTCTGGACCGGCTTGCTGGCCCTGTACGTGTTCTTCTACGTGCTCGGCGTCGCGCCGGCGCCGCTCGGCCGCCTCAGCCCGGGGGTGTCGGCACCTCCCCACCTCACCGGCCTCTACGTGGTCGACGCGGCCCTCACCGGGCGCTGGCCGGCGCTCGCCTCGGCGCTCCACCACCTGATGCTGCCCGCCCTCACGCTGGGCCTGGCGGTCATGGCCCCCCTGGCCCGCATGGTGCGGGCCACGATGCTCGAGATCCTGGCCTCCGACTTCATCAAGGCGGCGTGGGCGGCCGGCCTGCCGCCGGCCCGGGTGATCTACCACGACGCCCTCCGCAACGCGCTGATCCCCGTCATCACCCTGCTGGGCGTGATCTTCGGGTTCCTGATGGCGGGCAACGTCGTGGTGGAGCGGGTGTTCGCCTGGCCCGGCATCGGCAACTACGCCGTGACCTCCCTCATGACGAAGGACCCGGCGCCGATCCAGGGCTTCGTGCTCTTCGTGGCGGTGGTGTCCGTGCTCGTGAACCTGGCCGTCGACGTCCTCTACGGCCTGGCCGACCCGCGGATCCGGTTGCGCTGAATGGCGGCCCCGGGCGCGTTCGTCGACGAGTCGCCGGCGGCGCCCCCGGCGCGGCGGGGCCGCCGGCCGGCCAACCGGCTCTCCGGCGCGGCGCTGGGCACGATCGTCCTCCTGGCGCTCCTGGGGGCGCTGGCGCCCTGGGTCGCGCCCTACGACCCCGACGCCACCGATCCGTCGGCCCCGCTGGTCTCCGTCTCCTGGGCCCATCCCCTGGGCACCGACATCTACGGACGCGACCAGCTGTCGCGGCTGCTCCACGCCGCCCGAGTGGACCTCCTGGTCGCGCTGGCGGCCACGGTCATGGCGCTGACGGCGGGGACGGGCCTGGGCGCGGTGGCCGGCTTCCGGGGCGGGGCGGTGGACCAGGTGGTGATGCGCGCGGTCGACGCCGTGATGGCGTTCCCGGCCTTCGTCCTGGCCATGGGCATCACCGCCGCGCTGGGCAACAGCCCCGCCCACGTCGTCCTGGCCATCGCCGTCACCCACGTCCCCGTCTACACGCGACTGGTCCGCGGCGAGATGCTCCGGATCCGGGAGATGGAGTACGCGGAGGCGGCGCGGACGGTCGGCAACCGCGCCCACCGGATCGTCTTCTACCACCTCCTCCCCAACTGCGTCCCGCCGCTCGTCGTGCAGGCGACCCTGGCCATGGGCTTCGCGATCCTGACCGTGGCCGCGCTGTCCTTCATCGGTCTCGGGATCCAGCCGCCGCAGGCCGAGTGGGGCGCCATGACGGCGGAGGGCGCCGAGTACATCGTCTCCGGGGAGTGGTGGCTCTTCCTCTTCCCGGGCCTGGCCATCATGGTCACCGTCCTGTCCTTCAACCTGCTCGGCGACGCCCTGCGGGATCTCCTGGACCCGCGGCTGCGGGGCGTGCGGTGACCCCGCTGCTCGAGGTCGACGACCTCACGGTGCACTTCGCCACCGACGCCGGCGTGGTCCAGGCCGTGGACGGCGCGTCGTTCGCGATCGAGGCCGGCGAGGTGCTGGGCCTGGTCGGCGAGTCGGGCTCGGGCAAGTCCGTGACCGCGCTCGCCCTCCTCCGGCTCGTCCCGCCGCCCGGCCGGATCGTACGCGGCACGATCCGCTTCGAGGGTCGCGACCTGCTGGCCCTGCCCGAGGACGCGATCCGGGCCATCCGCGGCGCCCGCATCGCCATGGTCTTCCAGAGCCCGCGCACCGCGCTCAACCCGGTCCTGACCGTCGGGCTGCAGATCGCGCGCCTGTACCGTCTGCACCACGGCGCGTCCCGGGCCG
>DATLZL010000094.1:0-14043 GCA_035574035.1 Binatia bacterium
CGGCGCCGCCGACCCGATGCCCGCCGCGACGGCGCTACCGCCGGCGGCCGGGCCGACGACGCCCGAGCGCGGCGCCCCAGCGAGTCAGGAACGCCGTGATGGAGGCGTGCTCCTTGGCGGGCTCGACGGCCAGCGGGGCCAGCGCCGCCGGGCAGCCCTGCCGGGCCAGTGGGCGGCCGTTGGCGACGAAGCTCAGCCCGTCCGGATAGGGGGCGCTCAGGATGTCGTCCAGCGCCGGGTCGAGGAGCGGCTGGAAGTGCCGCCGGAGCGTGGCCTCGATGAAGCCCGGGTCGAGCCGCGGCGACAGCGAGCTCGTCGGCGTCAGGCGCACCGCCGTGCCGCGCCCGCTCCCGAGTCCGGGCGGTGGGATCCAGCGCCAGGGCGCCTTGTGGCGCGAGGCCAGCCGCCAGGCGGAGGCCAGGTGGTGGCGGCCGCGGCGGGTCTCGGTCACCACCTCGGCGCAGACCAGCAGCGCCAGCTTGATCCCCACGCCGGCGAAGCCGATGCCGGCGCCGCGCGTCTTGGTGCTGGTCGCCAGGTCGTGGTAGCGGGCCAGTTCGCGTCGCCGCATCCCGGCCCCGTCGTCCAGGATCGTGAGCGCGGGCGCCGCCGGATCCGCCGTCATGCTCACGCGGGCTGCACCCGAGTCCAGCGCGTTGGCGACGATCTCGACCACGATGGTTTCCTCGGTCGAGCCGGCGTAAGCGTCGCGCTGGTCCTCCAGCAGGTGCAGGAGGTCGACCCGCGTCTGGCCCATCGGCTACCGGCGGCCGCGGACGGCCCACGCCCGCGCCGTGAGGTCGATCGTGCCGGCGGCGACCGGCGGCCGGGCCCGGAGGCGGTCCCGGAGCGCCGCCCGGCGCCCGTAGCCCTCGCTCACGCCGATCGCCCCTTTCCGGCGCCGGTGGCCCTGACGCGGCCCCGAGGGCCAGCGGCCATTCTACGCCGGGGCGCGTCACCCGGCGTCGGGGCTCGGCGGATGCGTGCGCCGCACGCGGGCCTGGATGTCGCGGACGACACCCCGGTGGAGCTCGACCTCGACCTCGTGGTGCTCGACGTCCCAGCCGTCGACGGTGGCGAACCAGCCGAAGGACCGGCGGCGCCGCGGCACCGCCCGCCGCCCGCGATACACGAGCGAGCGCCATTCCGGATCGCCCAGCCGCTCGTGCTCCTCCGGCTGGCGCCCGCAGGTCGCGAGCACCTGCTCGTAGGTCGTCTGCCCGGGCACGATCCGGGCCAGCGTCTCCGGCGGCAGCACGACCCCGGCCGAGCGGGGCCGCACCGCGTCCGGGCGCCCGAAGTGCAGGCGGGCGGCCGCCCTCCGCGCCGCCCAGGCGAAGGCGCCCCGCAGGAGCGGGCCGGCCAGGTTGCCGAGGGTGAAGAACAGCACGGCGAACAGCACCGGCGCCCACGACTGCAGGCCCCAGAAGTACCCGAACTGCACGCCCAGGGTCTGGGGACGCAGCCCTTCGCCGCGGTCGAGGAACACCGAGACCACTTCGGTGTTCTCGAGCACCTCGCTGCGCTCCCGTCGGGCCGTCGCCGGCGCCAGCTCCTCGATGCGGAGGCGGTCGGCCGCGCTGAAGGCGGCGACCAGCTGGGACGGGTCTTCCGACAGCCGCACGGCTCGATCGCGGTGCCGGAAGTAGAGGGGGAACATCGCCCGGGGGCGGACGTCGCCGAACGAGAGGGTGAGCCGATGGCGCTCGCCCCAGAACGCACGCTCGGCCCACGTGGCCGGCTTGGTCTTGACGACGCCGCGCGTCCGCAGGGTGAGCGCCATCAGGTAGGCGCGGTTGACGGTCCGCGGGTCCCAGGGGATGCGCACCCAGGTGGCGGGGGCGCTGATCCCGAGACCTCCACCCTCCCGGACGAACGACACGAACGGCGCCCCGCCGGCGAGGCGTTCCTCCGGGCCATCCTCGTCGTCGGCCCGGCGGTAGAGGTTGCGGGCCCGGAGCGCGACCCGGCCCTCCGCGATCGCCGCCATGCCGGCCTGCTCGACGAACCGCGCCAGGTCCGGATCGGGCCGTCCGGCGTCGGGGTCGGGAACGACCTCGCCGGGCCAGAGCAGGTAGAGGTCCTGCTGGACGGCGGCCCCGCTGACGGTCGGCGGGACGACGAGGCTCCAGAGCACGTCGACCGGCGTGGGCCCGAGCGCCGGGTCCACCCGGGCCCTGATCAGCAGGGGCCCGACCTCGAACTCGGGGTGCGGCCGGGAGGCGAAGAAAACCTGGGCCGGCGCCGGGGCGGCGACGGCGAGCAGCGCCAGCACGGCGAGGACGGCCGCCCGGCCCGCCCGCACGTCAGCCGAGCTTGACCGGGACGAACTCGCGGGTGACGTGCTCCTCGAGCGGCAGGCGCTTCTTGAGGACGCCGTGCTCCAGCAGCGTGTCCTGCATCGCGCGCAACGCCTCCATGCTGAACTCGCCGGTCTCGCTCAGGAGGGTGCCCGAGATCTTGTGGGCGCCCAGCACCGCCTCCACCGTCCAGCCGATCTTCCGGGCGATGATCTCCGCCGCCTCGCGGGTGTTGGTGCGCATGAAGCGCTGGGCCAGGAAGACGGCCCGCATCGCCTTGCGGATGGTGTCGCCCTGCCGCTTGATGGCGTCCTCGGCGGCGTACTGGATCTGGCTGATCCACATCGGGGTGACCTGGTCCAGGCGCAGCAGCACCCGCGACTTGCCCTGCAGCTCGGTCACCGCGCCGCCGTCGCCCCACACGAAGGCGTGGATCTCCTTGCGGGCCAGCGCCGCCAGCTGGGCGTCGAGCCCGCCGAGGCCGACGATCTTCACGTCCCGGTCCGGGTCCCAGCCCTCGCGCTTGGCCAGCATGCGGGCGAAGATCCAGGTGGTGGCGCCGATGCGCGTCACGCCGATGGCCTTGCCCCGGAGCTCGCCCACGCGCTGGATCTCGGGGGCGACGTTGAGCGTGAAGTGGTTGCCCTCGGTGTGGGTGGCGATCATCTTGATCGGCATGCCCGCCTCGCGGAAGACGAGGATGTCCGTGGACCCGGTAGCGCCGATCAGGACCTCGCCGGCCAGGACGGCCTTGGCCAGGTCGGGCCCGCCGCGGAAGGGCAGGTACTCGGCGTTGAGCCCCTCGGCCTTGAAGAGCCCGCGCTCGGCGGCGACCAGGAACGGCCCGGCCAGTGAGTAGTCGCCCAGCACCGCGGTGGCCAGCCGCACGGCGGGCTGGGCCCGGGCGGCCCGCGGGGCCAGCACGGCGGCGGAGCTGGCCAGCAGGAACTGACGGCGCGTGCAGCGGTTCATCGGCGGGCCTCCCTGGTCGTCGCCTTGACAGCGCGACGGCCTTCTCATACGGTTAGGCACACTGCATGCCAGGCGCCCTCGGATCGTACAACCCCACGCCACGGTCGAACAACTGCCGCCGCGGGTAGTCGCGCGGGCATGACGGAGTCCCCGGTCTCGTACGCCGCCCGGCAGGGCGTCGCCTGGCTCACGCTCAGCCGCCCCGCCGTGCTGAACGCCCTCGACACCGAGCTGGCCGTGACGCTCGCCGAGCACGCCGAGCGAGCCGCCGCCGATCCCGAGGTCCTCCTGGTCGTGGTGCGCGGGGCGGGGCGCGCCTTCTGCTCGGGGATGGACCGGGCGGCGCTGGCCTCGGGCCGGATCGGCGAGGCGTTCTACCGGGCATGGATCCGGGCCCTCAACTGCTTGGAGGATATGCCCAAGGTGTCGCTGGCCGTGATGCACGGCTACTCGATCGGCGGCGGGCTCCAGCTGGCCGTGGCCTGCGACCTGCGGCTGGCCGTCACCGACGCCGTCATCGGGCTCGGCGCCACCCGCCACGGCCTGATTCCCGACGGATCGGTGCTGCGGCTGGCGCGGCTGATCGGCCTGGGGCGGGCCAAGGAGCTGACGCTGCTCAACGACCACCTGGACGCCGAGCAGGCGCGGGCCATCGGGCTGGTGAACTGGGTCTGCCGGCCGGAGGCGGTCGAAGCCAGCATCCAGGCCGTCGCCGACAAGGTGCGGGCGGCGGCCCCCACCGCCACCGCGCACGCCAAGCGGCTCCTGCACGAGTCCTTCCACCACGACCCCCGCAGCCTGATCGAGGAGGTGGTGCGGGCGCAGAACGAGTGCATGGCGTCCTGGGAAGTGGCGGAGGCCAACCGGGCCTGGCAGGAGAAGCGGGAGGCGGTCTACCACCCGCGGCCGGCGGGGACGGGACGGTGACGACCGACGAGATCATCCTGGAGGCCGAGGGACTCACCAAGGAGTTCCGGGGCTTCGTGGCCGTCCGCAACGTCAGCCTCCGGGTGCGGCGGGGGACGATCCACGCCCTGATCGGCCCCAACGGGGCCGGCAAGACGACCTGCTTCAACCTGCTGACCCACTTCCTCGCCCCCACCCGCGGGCGCATCCGCTACAAGGGCCGGGACATCACCGGGCTCCGCCCGGCCGACATCGCCCGCCTGGGCCTGGTCCGGTCGTTCCAGATCTCGGCTGTCTTCCCGCACCTCACGGTGCTCGAAAACGTCCGCATCGCGCTGCAGCGGCGCCGGGGCCGGTCCTTCGACTTCTGGCGCTCGGAGCGGGTGCTGGGCGCCCTGAACGGCCGGGCCCTGGAGCTGCTCGACGCGGTGGGCCTGGCCGCCTTCGCCGCCCTGCCGGCGGTCGAGCTGCCCTATGGGCGCAAGCGGGCGCTCGAGATCGCCACCACGCTGGCCCTCGAGCCCGAGATGATGCTGCTCGACGAGCCCACCGCCGGCATGGGCCACGAGGACGTGGGGCGCATCGCCGCCCTCATCAAGCAGGCGGCCGCCAACCGCACCGTGTTGATGGTCGAGCACAACCTGAGCGTGGTCGAGCACCTGTCGGACGTGATCACGGTCCTCTCGCGGGGCGAGGTCATCGCCGAGGGCGACTACGCCACCGTGTCCCGCCACCCCCAGGTGATCGAGGCCTATCTCGGGTCCGGGCATGCCTGAGCCGCTGCTGAGGGTCCGCGACCTCCACGCCTGGTACGGCGAATCGCACGTCCTGCACGGGGTGACCTTCGACGTCCACCCGGGCGAGGTGGTCACCCTGCTGGGGCGCAACGGGGCCGGCAAGACCACGACGCTCAAGGCCATCATGGGAATCGTCCCCCACCGGCGGGGCTCGGTCCGGTTCCAGGGCCGGGAAACGGTGGGCCTGCCGGCCAACGCCATCGCCCGGCTGGGCATCGCCTTCTGCCCGGAGGAGCGGGGGATCTTCGCCAGCCTGAACGTCGAGGAGAACCTGCTGCTTCCGCCGGTGGTGGCGCCGGGCGGGCTCGACCTGCCGACGATCTTCGGGCTGTTCCCCCATCTGAAGGCGCGCCTGCGCAGCCAGGGCAGCAAGCTCTCGGGCGGCGAGCAGCAGATGCTGGCCATCGGACGCATCCTGCGCACCGGGGCCCGCCTGCTGCTGCTGGACGAGCCCACCGAGGGGCTGGCCCCGGTCATCAAGGAGCAGATCGGCCGTACCATCCAGCGGCTCAAGACGGAGGGGTTCACGATCCTGCTGGTCGAGCAGAACTTCCGCTTCGCGGCCACGGTGGCCGATCGGCATTACGTCATGGAGTACGGGCGCATCATCGACGAGATCGACCACCGCGTCCTGGCCGCCCACATGGACAAGCTGCACGAGTACCTCGGGGTCTAGCCCCGGGCAAGGAAGGAGCCGAGACCATGGTCGTCTTCCGCATCGTCGCCCTCACGCTGGCGCTGGCGTTGACCGCTGGCGCCGCCCACGCCCAGATCTCCGACGGGGTCGTCAAGATCGGGGTCATGAACGACCAGTCGGGGACGTACGCCGACCTGGCCGGCCCCGGCTCGGTCGTGGCCGCCCGCATGGCGGTCGAGGACTTCGGCGCCGCCAAGAAGGGGCTCAAGGTCGAGATCCTGGTGGCCGACCACCAGAACAAGCCCGACGTGGGCTCCTCGATCGCCCGGCAGTGGTACGACGCCGACCGGGTGGACCTGATCGTCGACGTGCCGACCTCCTCGGTGGTCCTGGCCGTCAACCAGATCGCCCGCGAGCGCAACAAGGCCCTGATCGTCTCCACCGGCGCCACCTCCGACCTCACCGGTCCGGCCTGCGCGCCGACGTCGCTGCACTGGACCTACGACACCTGGTCGCTGGCCAACGGCACCGGCCAGGCCATCGTGAAGACCGGCGGCGACACCTGGTTCTTCCTCACCGCCGACTACAAGTTCGGCCACGACCTGGAGCGCGACACGGAGGCGGTGGTGGTCAAGAACGGGGGCAAGGTGCTGGGCAAGGTCCGGCACCCGTTCCCGACCGCCGACTTCTCCTCGTTCCTGCTGCAGGCCCAGGCCTCCAAGGCCAAGATCATCGGCCTGGCCAACGCCGGCGCCGACACCACCAACGCCATCAAGCAGGGGGCCGAGTTCGGCATCGTGCGCGGCGGCCAGCAGTTCGCCGGCCTGCTGGTGTTCCTGACCGACGTCCACGCCCTGGGGCTCGAGAAGGCGCAGGGGCTGCTCCTCACCGAGGCCTTCTACTGGGACCTCAACGACCAGACGCGGGCGTTCTCCCGGCGCTTCGCCGAGCGGCACCGCCAGGCCATGCCGACGATGGCCCAGGCCGGCGTCTACTCGGCGGTGCTCCACTACCTCAAGGCGGTCGACGCGCTCAAGAGCGACGACGGCCCCAAGGTCATCGCCAAGATGAAGGAGATGCCGACCGACGATCCGGTCTTCGGCAAGGGCTACGTCCGGGCCGACGGCCGCAAGATCCACCCCATGTACCTGTTCGAGGTCAAGAAGCCGGCGGAGTCCAAGGGGCCCTGGGACTACTACAAGCTGCGCCATACCATCCCGGCCGAGCAGGCCTTCCGGCCGATCGACCAGGGCAATTGCCCGCTGGTGAAGAAGTAGGCGGGGAGGATCGCGGGCCCCGGGCATGACGATCTTCGGCGTCCCGACCCAGGCGCTGTTCGGCCAGCTGCTCATCGGGCTGATCAACGGCGCCTTCTACGCCGTGCTCAGCCTGGGGCTCGCGATCATCTTCGGCCTGCTCAACATCATCAACTTCGCCCACGGGGCGCTCTACATGATGGGCGCCTTCGTGGCCTACTTCTGCCTGCAGTGGGCCGGCCTCGGCTACGGGTGGGCCCTGCTGATCGCGCCGGTGGCGGTGGCCCTGGTCGGCATGGCCATCGAGACCACCATGCTCAAGCGCCTCTACCACCTGGACCACCTCTACGGGCTGCTGCTGACCTTCGGCGTCGCCCTGGTGATCCAGGGAGTGTTCCGCCACGAGTTCGGCTCCTCGGGCCTGCCCTATCCCATCCCGCCGGCGCTGGCCGGCGGCTTCGACCTGGGATTCATGTTCCTGCCGACCTACCGGGGTTGGGTGGTGGTGTTCTCGTTGGCGGTGTGCCTCGGCACCTGGTTGCTGATCGAGCGCACGCGGCTGGGGGCCTACCTGCGGGCGGCCACCGAGAACCCCACGCTGGTCCGGGCCTTCGGGATCAACGTTCCCCGGCTCGTCACGCTGACCTACGGGTTCGGGGTGGGGCTCGCCGCGCTGGCCGGCGTGCTGGCGGCGCCGATCTACCAGGTGAATCCGCTGATGGGCGCCGACCTGATCATCGTCGTCTTCGCGGTCGTCGTCATCGGGGGCCTCGGCTCGATCCTGGGGTCGATCGTGACCGGCTTCCTGCTCGGCGTGGTGGAGGGGTTCACCAAGGTCTTCTACCCGGAGGCCTCCAACACCGTCATCTTCGTGATCATGGCGCTGGTGCTGCTGGTGCGGCCGGCGGGCCTGTTCGGGCGCACGGCGTGAGGCGCGGGAAGCCGGCGGCATGAGCGGGGGCGGGGAGAGCCGGCCGGCCCGCGTCACCGCGCTGCCGGCCGAGGCGTGGGGCCAGGCCCCGGCCGGCGCGGCGGTGGTCGTCGACGCAGCGGTGCCGCGCGAGCAGGTGCTGGCGTTCGTCGCGATGCTAGCCCTGCTGGTGGCGGCGCCGTTCTTCGTCTACCCGGTCTTCCTGATGAAAGCGCTGTGCTTCGCCCTGTTCGCCTCCGCCTTCAACCTGCTCGTCGGGTACGTGGGGCTGCTGTCCTTCGGCCACGCCGCCTTCCTGGGCTCGGCCGGCTACGTGTCGGCCCACGCCGCCAAGGTCTGGGGGTTCCCGCCGGAGGCCGCCATCCTGGCCGGCACCCTCACCGCCGCCCTCCTCGGCACCGCCATCGGCGCGCTGGCCATCCGCAGCCGCGGCATCTACTTCGCCAACATCACGCTGGCCTTCGCCCAGATGATCTACTTCTTCTCGCTCCAGGCCCCGTTCACCGGCGGCGAGGACGGCATCCAGGCCGTGCCGCGCGGCACCATGCTGGGGGTCCTCGACCTGCGCGAGATGTACACGATGTACTTCGTGGTGCTGGCCGTCTTCCTGGCCGGCTTCCTCGTCGTCTACCGGGCCATCCACTCGCCGTTCGGCCAGGTGCTCAAGGCCATCCGCGAGAACGAGCCCCGGGCCGTCTCGCTGGGCTACCGGGCCGAGCACTACAAGCTGCTGGCCTTCGTGCTCTCGGCCACGCTGTCCGGCACCGCCGGCGCCACCAAGGCCCTGGTCTTCCAGCTGGCCTCGCTGACCGACGTGCACTGGACCATGTCGGGGGAGGTCGTGCTGATGACGCTCCTGGGCGGCATGGGCACCGTGTTCGGGCCGGTGGTCGGCGCCTTCGTCATCATCACGCTCGAGCACTACCTGGCCCAGATCGGCGCCTGGTTCACCATCGCCCAGGGCCTGATCTTCGTCGCCTGCGTGCTCACCTTCCGCCGGGGCATCGTCGGCGAGCTGAGCCGCCTGCTCAAGAAGCGGCTGTGATCGGGGCGGCGGCGGGACGGCCCGACGTCCTCACCGAGGTCCGGGCCGGGGCCACGACCTTCATGGTCATGGCCTACATCATCTTCGTGAACCCGGCGATCCTCGGCTACACCGGCGTCCCCGGACTCGAGGGCCGGGGGCTGCCGTTCGCCGCCACGCTGACCGTCACCTGCCTGACCGCCGGCCTGCTGTCCATCGCCATGGGGCTCGTCACCCGGTATCCGTTCGCCATGGCGCCCGGCATGGGGCTCAACGCGGTGGTGGCCTTCGAGCTGGTGGCCGCCCGCGGCCTGACCTGGCCCCAGGCCATGACCGTCGTGTTCCTGGAGGGGGTGGTCATCACGCTGCTGGTGCTGACCCGGTTCCGGCAGGCGGTGATGGACGCCGTCCCGCTCGCGCTCAAGCGCGCGATCTCGGTCGGCATCGGGCTCTTCATCGCCTTCATCGGCTTCTTCACCGCCGGCTTCGTCGTCAAGCCGGCCGCCGGGCCGCTGCCGGTCGGGCTGGGGCCGCTGCGCGGCCTGCCGGCCCTCGTGTTCGTGATCGGGTTCGTGCTGACGGCGGCGCTGCTGGCCCGGCGCACGCGGGGCGCGCTGCTGATCGGCATCCTGGGCACCACCGTGCTGGCCGTCGCCCTCAACGGCCTCGTCGCCGGCTGGCAGGGCTTCCCCACGCCGGGGGCCGCCCGGTTGCCGGCCGCCATCGTGCAGGCGCCGGACTTCTCGACCTTCGGGCGGCTGGACTTCGGGTTCTTCGCCCACCTGGGCGTGGTGGCGGCGGTGCTGGCGATCTTCTCCATCATGCTGGCCGACTTCTTCGACACGATGGGCACGATCATCGGGGTCGGCGGCCGGGGCGGCTTCCTCGACCCCCAGGGCCGGCTGCCCCGGGCCGACCGGGTGCTGCTGGTGGACTCGCTGGGCGCCGCCTTCGGCGGCCTGGCCAACGCCTCCAGCAACACGACCTACATCGAGAGCGCGGCCGGGGTGGCCGACGGCGCCCGAACCGGGCTGGCCTCGGTCGTGGTCGGCGCGCTCTTCCTGCTGGCCATGTTCTTCGCCCCGCTGGCCGCCGTCATCCCGCCCCAGGCCACCGCCCCGGCCCTGATCCTGGTTGGCTTCTTCATGATGGCCATCGCCCGCGACATCGCCTGGGACGACTACGAGGAGGCGGTGCCGGCCTTCGTCACCATGCTGGTGATGCCCTTCACCTGGTCCATCACCAACGGCATCGGGGCCGGCCTGGTCAGCCACGTCGCCATCAAGGTCCTGACCGGGAAGGCGCGGGAGCTTCACCCCATGCTCTACGCGGCGGCCGCCGCCTTCGTCGTCTACTTCGCCCTGCCCCTCGTCGAGCCGGCGGCGAAGTGATCCACGGCGCCGAGTCCCGCCCGCCGCCGGGACCGAGGGCCGGCGGCGGGGCGCCGGTGCTTGACGCGTCGCACCAAGAAGGACTAGAGTGCGCGGCGCGGAGGTGGCCATGAACCCACGTCGATGCGTCCTGCGCGCTCTGATCGCGACCGCGCTCGCCCTGACCGTCTCGGCCGGTCTGCCGGGCGCCGGCAGGGCCCAGGAGCCGATCAAGATCGGGCTGGTCCAGGGCCTGACCGGCGCCTTCGAGGTCTACGCCAGGCAGGTGGTGGACGGCTTCCGGCTGGGCCTGGAGTACGGCACCCAGGGGACCCACGAGGTGCTGGGCCGCAAGATCCAGGTGATCGTCGAGGACGACCAGCTCAAGCCGGACGTGGCCAAGCGACTGGTCACCAAGCTCTACGCCGACGACAAGGTCGACCTGGTCGTCGGCACCACCAGCAGCGCGGCCGCTCTGGCCGTGCTGCCGGTGGCGGCCGAGTTCAAGAAGCTGATCGTCGTCGAGCCGGCGGTGGCCGACAGCATCACCGGCGAGCACTGGAACCGCTACGTCTTCCGGACCGGGCGCAACTCCGGGCAGGACGCCATCGCCAACGCGCTGGCGGTGGCCCGGCCGGGGGTGGTGATCGCGACCATCGCCCAGGACTACGCCTTCGGGCGCGACGGGGTGGCCGCCTACAAGGCCGCGGTCGAGAAGCTCGGCGGTAAGGTCGTCCACGAAGAGTACACGCCGGTGCAGGCCACCGACTTCACCGCCCCCATCCAGCGCATCATCGGCGCCCTCAAGGACCGGCCGGGGCAGAAGTACGTCTTCGTGATCTGGGCCGGCAAGGGCGGGCCGTTTCCCCAGCTGGTGGCCAGCCGGCTCGACCGCTACGGCATCGCGCTGACCAGCGGCGGCAACGTGCTGGACGTGCTCAAGGCGATGAAGGCCATGGGTCTGGAAGGCATGGTGGGCGGGCTGTACTACTACTACGAGATCCCCAAGAACCCGGTGAACGACTGGCTGGTCCGCGAGCACCAGCGGCGCTTCAACACGCCGCCCGACTTCTTCACCTGCGGCGGGTTCAGCGCGGCCATGGCGGTGCTGACCGGCCTGCGCCGGGCCGGCTCCACCGACACCGAGAAGCTGATCGCGGCCATGGAGGGCATGGAGTTCGACACGCCGAAGGGCAAGATGATCTTCCGCAAGGAGGACCACCAGGCCCTGCAGGCCATGTACGCCTTCCGGATGACCGCCAAGCCCGACGTGCCGTGGCTGGTGCCGGTCCTCACCCGGGAGCTGAGCCCGCAGCAGACGGCGCCGCCGATCCTCAACATGCGGTAGCCGGCCGCCGATGCGCCTCGCCGGGGGCCGGCCGCAGCCGGCCCCCATCCTGGCCACCCGCGACCTGACCATGCGCTTCGGCGGCCACGTGGCGGTGGACCACGTGACGCTGGCGGTGGAGCCGTTCACGCTCAAGTCCATCATCGGCCCCAACGGCGCCGGCAAGACCACCCTGTTCAACCTGCTGAGCGGGCAGCTGCGGCCGACCGAGGGGCGCGTCGAGTTCAAGGGGCGCGACATCACCCGGCTGGGGGCGGCCGCCCGCACCCGGCTCGGCATCGGCCGCTCGTTCCAGCTCACCAACGTCTTTCCCACGCTCAGCGTGCTGGAGAACGTCCGGCTGGCGGTCCAGGCGCGGCAGGGCCGGGGCTTCCAGGCCTGGCGCTCCCACCGGGCCTTCCCCGACCTCGAGGACCGCGCCTACGCCGTGCTGGAGGCGGTGCGGCTGGAGGCGAAGTGGCGGGCGCCGGCCAGCGCGCTGAGCCACGGTGAGATGCGCAAGCTGGAGGTGGCCATCCTGCTGGCGCTGGAGCCGGAGGTGCTGCTGCTCGACGAGCCCACCGCCGGCATGTCCCTGGAGGAGGTGCCGGCCATCATCGAGCTCATCGAGCGGATCAAGGGCGGGCGGGACCGGACCATCCTGCTCGTCGAGCACAAGATCGACATGATCCTGGCCCTGTCGGACACGATCGCCGTGCTCAAGGACGGCCGGCTGATCGCCGACGACGTCCCGGCGGCGATCCGCGCCAGCGCCGAGGTCCAGGCCGCCTACTTCGGGGGCGTCGGTGGCTGAGCGGCCGCTGCTTGAGGTGGAGGACCTCCACACCTACATCGGGCAGCACCACATCCTGCAGGGCGTGTCGCTGGCGGTCCGGCCACGCCGCGTCACCGTGCTGCTGGGCCGCAACGGGGCCGGCAAGACGACGACGATGCGGAGCATCCTGGGCC
This sequence comes from Binatia bacterium, assembly GCA_035574035.1. Lineage (GTDB taxonomy): Bacteria > Methylomirabilota > Methylomirabilia > Rokubacteriales > CSP1-6 > DATLZL01. Next base: position 12,490 of record DATLZL010000094.1, read on the forward strand.
TGGTCCCGCCCCGGGCCGGCGCCGTCCGGTTCGAGGGCCGGCCGATCCACGGGCGGCCGCCCCACGAGATCGTGCGGCTGGGGCTCGGCTACGTCCCCGAGGGGCAGGGCATCTTCGCCTCGCTCACGGTGGACGAGAACCTGCGCGTGGCCCGGCTGGGCCCCGAGCGCGAGGCCGGCCCGCGCCTCGGGCGGATCTTCGCCCTGTTCCCCGACCTCGAGCGCTCCCGCCACCGCCCGGCCGGCACGCTGAGCGGCGGCCAGAAGCAGATGCTGGCCATCGCCCGGGCCCTGGTCAACGACAACCGGCTGCTGCTGATCGACGAGCCCTCCAAGGGCCTGGCCCCGATCGTGGTCGAGCAGCTCGTCCGGGCGCTGGCCGAGATGAAGGCGCGGACGACGATCCTGCTGGTGGAGCAGAACATCGCGGTGGCCCGGGCGCTGGGCGACGACTACTTCATCCTGGACGACGGCCGCACCGTCCACCAGGGCCGGCTGGCCGATCTCATGGCCGACCACGCCCTGCAGAAGCGGTACCTCGGCGTATGAGGCGCGCGCTGCCGGCTGCTCTCACGCTCGGGGCCTTCCTGCTGCCGCTTGGTTTCATGGACCTGCCCACCTACCTCACGCTGACGGTGGCCGGGCTGGCCATGGGCATGCTCGTCTTCCTCGTCGCCGCCGGTCTCACCCTGATCTTCGGCCTGATGGACGTGCTCAACTTCGCCCACGGGGCGCTGTTCTCCTGGGGCGCCTACATCGGGTTCACCGTGCTGGTCGCCCTCGACGCCCGCTGGAGGTGGGCCGCCACCCCGTCCCTCGCCCTGAACGCCCTGCTGCTCCTGGCCGCCGTCGTCGCCGCCATGCTGCTGGCGCTGGCGCTCGGGGTGGTGCTGGAGCGCGTCGTCGTGCGGCCGGTCTACGGCCAGCACATGTTCCAGATCCTGATCACGCTGGGAGCGACCATCGTCATCGAGGAGCTCATCCGGATCGTCTGGGGGCCCAATGACCAGGTCGTGCCGGTGCCGTTCACCCTGCAGGGCTCGTGGGCGGTGCTGGACGTCATCGTGCTCCGGGTGCCGGTGCTGGCCATCGCCCTCGGCCTGGTCGTGTACGCCGGCGTCATGCTCGGGCTGACGCGGACCCGCGTGGGCCTGATCGTGCGGGCGGGGGTGGAGAACCGGGAGATGATCCAGGCCCTGGGCCACAACATCTCCCGCTACTTCACCGCCGTGTTCGCCGCCGGGTCGGCGCTGGCGGCCCTGGGCGGCGTCATGTGGGCGGTCTTCAGCCAGTCGGTCCGGCCGACGATGGGAGCCGAGCAGCTGATCTTCGCCTTCATCGTCGTGATCATCGGCGGGCTCGGCAGCGTGACGGGCTCGCTGGTCGGGGCGCTGGTCGTGGGCCTGACCTATAACTACGTGGCCTTCCTCGTCCCCAAGGCCGCCATCGGCGTGAACATGGCCCTCATGGTGCTGATCCTGCTGGCCCGGCCCACCGGCCTCTTCGCCCCCGGCAAGTGATGCCCACGCCTGTCGAGGCCGCGCGCGCCGCCGAG
>DATLZL010000095.1:0-4252 GCA_035574035.1 Binatia bacterium
GGCGGTGGTGCACCGCCGCAAGGCCAACGCCTCCAGCCCGGCGGCGGCGGAGCTGGTGGCCGAGCTGGCCAAGACCTGCGACGTGGTCTTCGCCGGCTCCGCCGACTGAGGGTCGTGCACGTCGTGGAGTCTCCACGACGCGCTGGAAGTCGCCCGCCGAGGCACCCCGGCCGGACTGATCGCGACCACGGCCTTCCAGGCCCTGGCGGTGCAGCAGCTCGAAGCCCGCGGCGTGCAGGGCCTGCCGCTGCTGGTCGTCGAGCACCCGCTGGGCGGTGAGCGTCCGGAAGCCGTCGCCCGGCGCGCCGAGCAGGCCGTCGAGCAGCTCGGCAGCCTGATCGGGCGGCCGTGACCGCGGTCATCGAGGTCGAGGACAGCCCCGAAGCGGTCCTCGAGGCCTTCCTCGCCCGCCAGTGGTGCGACGGCCTGCCGATCGTGCCGCCCACCGAGGAGCGCGTGGCGGCCATGCTGGGTGGCCGCGACGGCCGGCGCTCGCTCGGCCCGATGCCGCCGCTCTGGCGGGCGGCCACGCTGGAGGTCCTGGCCGTCAACGCGGTCATGGCCGGTTGCCGGCCGGAGTACTTCCCGGTCATCGTGGCCGCGGTCGAGGCGATGCTCGACCCGGCGTTCAACCTCTACGGCGTGCAGGCCACCACGCACCCGGTGGCGCCGCTGCTCATCGTCAACGGCCCCTACGGCCGGCGGATCGGGCTCCACGCCGGCAGCGGCTGCTTCGGCCCCGGCTGGCGCGCCAACGCGACGATCGGCCGCGCCGTCCGCCTGATCCTGATGAACGTTGGCGGGGCCTGGCCGGGGCGCCACGACATGGCCACCCAGGGCAGCCCGGCCAAGTTCTCCTACTGCATCGCCGAGCACGAGGAGGCCTCGCCGTGGGGCCCCTTCCGGCCAGGCGACACGGTGACCGTGTACGGCGGCGAGGCCCCGCACAACGTCAACGACCACGCCTCGACCGCCGCGGCCGGGATCCTCGCCACCGTCGCCCACACCGCGGTCACCCTGGGCTCGAACGTCGGCTGGTACTTCAGTCAGAGCCAGCTGCTGATCGTGCTGGGCCCGGAGCACGCGGCCACCATCGCCGCCGACGGGCTCACGCGCGCCGACGTGCAGCGCTTCGTGTACGAGCACGCGCGGCTGCCGCTCCGGACGCTGCGCCTGGGCGGGATGTGGGGGATGCAGGACTGGCCGGCCTGGATGCACGCCGTCCGGGACGACGAGGCGCGGCCTCCGCGCGTGCCCTCGCCGGACGACGTCCTGGTCGTCGTGGCGGGCGGCCCGGGCAAGCACTCCTCGGTCGTGCCCAACACCTGCTTCAGCCGGGCGGTGTCCCGGCCGATCGAGGCGGACTGAAGTGTCGGGGCCGCCGCCGGAGCTCGCCGGCCACGAGCAGGCCGATCGCGCCCAGGAGCAGGCCGGCGCCGGCGAGGCCCGCGGCTCCCAGCCGCTCGCCGAAGACCAGCACGCCCAGCAGCGTCGCCGTCAGCGGCTCCACCAGCGTGACCACACCGGCCACCGAGGCCGGCACGCGGCGCAGGCCGAGCGCGTAGAGCGCGTAGGCCCCGGCCGTGGCCACGCCGCCCAGGTAGAGGAGCCAGGGCCAGCTCCGGGCCACCTGGCCCAGCGGGTCCGCGACCGAGAGCCCCAGCGGGGTGGACACGACGGCCGCCGCCGCGAACGAGAACGCCGTCAGGCCGAGCGCGCTCGTCCGCCCGACGAACGCCTTGGCCGTCACGGCGTAGACGGCGTAGGCCAGGCCGGCCCCGAGCGCCAGCGCGATGCCGGCGGCCGACCGCGGTGAGACGCCGCCCGGGTCGGGACCGGCCACCAGCAGGGCGGTGCCGCCGACGCCGAGGCTCAGGGCCACGGCCAGCCGCGCGGTGAGCCGCTCGCCGAGGAAGAGGACGGCGAGGGCGGCGATCATGAGCGGCGCCGAGCAGATCGCGACCAGGGCGGCGACTGCGATGCCGGTCATGGTCACGGCGCTGAAGTAGGAGGCCTGGAAGGCGGCCATCGCCACGCCCATGCCGAGGCCGGCGCCCAGCGCCGAGCGCCCGAGCGGGGACGAGCCGCCGCCGAGCCGTGCCGCCGGCGCCAGCAGCAGGGCGGCCAGCCAGAGGCGGACGGCGCCGATGAGCAGTGGTTCGGCGCCGGCGCGGTGGACGAGGACGGTGGTCACGGAGCCGGTGGTGCCCCAGGCCAGACCGGCCAGGGCGATGAGCAGGACGCCGCGCAGCACCCGCGGCAGTATAGCGAACGCGTGACGGGCGACCCGGAGGAGGCGCAATGGCGGGCGAGACGGTGGGATTCATCGGGACGGGACGGATGGGCGCGCCGATGGCCGGGCACCTGCTGGCCGGCGGGCACCGCCTGGTGGTTCACGACCGGCGGCGCGAGGCCGCCGAGCCCCTCATCGAGCGCGGCGCCGAGTGGGCGCCGACGCCGGCCGAGGTGGCCCGGCGGGCCGGGGTCGTCATCACGATCGTGCCCTCCTCGCGGGAGGTCGAGGCGCTGGTGGCCGAGATGCTGCCGGTGCTCGGGCCCGGCCACCTGCTGGTGGACATGACCTCGGCCGACCCGTCCAGCACGCGGCGGCTGGCCAAGGAGGTCGAGGCGCGCGGCGCGCGGCTCGTGGACGCGCCCGTCTCCGGCGGCGTCGACGGCGCCCGCAAGGGCACGCTCTCGATCATGGTCGGCGGCGAGAGCGCCGACCTCGAGCGCGTGCGCCCCCTGCTGGCCCTGATGGGCCGCAACATCTTTCATGTGGGCGGCGTGGGGACCGGTCACGCCATGAAACTGGTCAACAACGTCGTGTCGGCCGCGTGCCTGACCGCGACGGCCGAGGCGCTCGTGGTCGGCGCCCGGGCGGGGATCGATCCGGCCCGCGCGGTGGAGATCCTCTCGGTCTCCACCGGCCGTTCGGACGCCTCCCTGCGCAAGTTCCCCGAGTTCATCCTGCCCGGCGGCTTCAACTCCGGCTTCGCCATGGCCCTCATGGACAAGGACCTGCGGGGCTTCGAGACCCTCTGCCGGGAGGTCGGCTACGAGCCGCAGGTGACGGCGGCCGCGATCGCCTGGTTTCGGCGGGCGATGGCCGGACCGCTGGCCGCCGGCGATCACGTCGAGGTGGTCAAGCTCATCGGGTATCCGGAGGGACGGCGGACATGAAGATCGGGTTCATCGGGATCGGGGCGATGGGGCGGCCGATGGCGGCCAACCTGATGCGCAGGGGGTTCGCGGTGGTGGCCTTCGACCTGGCGCCGGCCGCGCTGGAGCAGGCCGTCCGGGCCGGGGCCGAGCGGGCCGGGTCCGCAGCCGAGGCAGCCAAGCGGGCCCACCTCGTCATCACCATGCTGCCCTCCTCCTCGCACGTCGAGCAGGCGTACCTCGGTCCCGGCGGGGTGCTGGAGGGCGCGGCCGCGGGCCGTCTCTGCATCGACATGTCCACGATCGAGCCGGCCGTGTCGCGGGCGGTGGCGGCGCGCTGCCGCGAGCGCGGCGTGCGCTTCCTGGACGCGCCCGTCTCCGGCGGCGTGCCGCGGGCCGAGGACGGCACGCTGGCCATCATGGTCGGCGGCGAGCCGTCCGACGTGGAGGAGGCACGCCCGGTGCTGGCCGCCATGGGCTCGAGCGTCATCCACGTCGGGCCGGTGGGATCGGGCGAGGTGGCCAAGCTGTGCAACAACCTCATCGCCGGCGTGGCGGCGGTGGCCGTGAGCGAGGCGTTCCGGATCGCCGAGGGCTTCGGCGTCGACCCGCGCGTGCTGACCGAGGTCATCTCGAAATCCTCGGGCCACACCTGGGTGATGGAGCACATGCACCCGGTGCCGGGGCTGGTGGCCCGGGCCGCTTCCAGCCGGGACTACGCGCCCGGATTCACCACCGACCTGATGGCCAAGGACCTGGGCCTGGCCGTGAACGCCGCCCGCGCGCTGCGCGTGCCCGTCTTCGTGGCCCCGGCGGCCCAGCAGGTGCTGCGCCTGGCCTCCTCCCACGGCTGGGGCCGCCGGGACTTCACGTCCGTGTACCAGTTCCTCAAACCGTCGGATCCGAGCGCGCCGGTGTGATCGGTGCGGCCCACGTGCGGGCCAGCGCGCGCGCCGCCCAGCCCAGCAGGGCCAGCGCGGCCAGCAGCTCGGCCGGCTCCTCGACGAACTTCCCGGTCGGCAGGCCGGTGCCGGCGAAGATGCGGTCGTCGATGTCGTTGAGCTGACCGAGGGCCATCAGGGCCGCCGCC
>DATLZL010000096.1:0-3305 GCA_035574035.1 Binatia bacterium
GGGTCGGTGCAGGCGGCCATCACCACCGTGCAGTCGGCGCTGCAGCGGCTCGGGGCGACTATGGAGCGGATGCAGATCCGATCCAACAACCTGTCGGTCGCCCAGCTCAACGTCACGGCGGCGTCCAGCCGCATCATGGACGCCGACCTGGCCGCCGAGCAGCTGAACGCGGCCAAGCTGCAGATCCTGCAGCAGACCGCCACGGCCCAGCTGGCCGCCGCCAACGCCGCACCGGCCTCGCTGCTCACGCTGTTCCGGTAGAACGGACGGAGGAGGGCGCCTGGACCGTCCGGTCCGCGCCCTCCTCCCAAGCGACCGCCAGCCGGCGGTCGGAGGAGCCCGATGTCCGCGACACTCCAGCACGCCGCGGCCGCCTACGGAGCGACGGCCGCCCAGACGCTCTCACCGGTGCAGACGATGCTCCGGCTCTACGACCTCGGCATCGCGGCCTGCGATGCCGGCGACACCCGGCAGGCGAGCGCCGTGCTCGTCGAGCTCATCGCCGCGCTCGACTTCCGCCACGGCGAGCTGCCGGCCCGGCTGTACCAGCTGTTCGAGTACGCCCTCCGCGAAGTCAAAGCCAGCCGCTGGGCGATGCCCCGCTGCATCCTGGCCGAGCTCCGCGACGCCTGGCAACAGGCGCTGCCGGGTGTGGGGACGTAGGAGATGGCCATCGGTCCGGTCCGCCAGGGAACGGTTTCGCAGGATATCAAGGACCTGGCCGGCGCCTTGCTCAGCCGGCAACGGGCGGTGGTGGACGCGTACACGCGGCAGCGCTCGGTCCTGCAGGGCGCGGTCACCTCGCTGAACGGGATCTCGAGCCGCCTGGCCGCCCTCCGCTCCGCCCTCGATGCCTTGGCCCATCCGGGGGCGCTCTCGCCGTTCGCGGCGATGCGCGCCGACTCGAGCCAGCCCGAGGCCCTGGGGGCGCAGGCGACCCCCTCGGCCTCCCCGGGCGTCTCCGATCTCGTGGTCCAGCAGCTCGCCCGGCGGGCCACCCACGCCTCGGACGTTTACGTCGACGGCACCGGCCTGATCGTCAGCCAGGGGGTGGGGACCTTTACGTTCATGATCACGGTGGCCGGGATCGACTACCCTGTGACAGTGGAGCTCTTCGCCGGCGACACCGACGTCCAGGTGCTCGACCGGGTAGTTTCGGCCATCACCACCGCCGCCGGCGCGGCCGTCGGGGCCCAGCGGGTGCAGACCGAGTCCGGGCGCTCACGCCTGGTGGTCTCGAGCCTCGAGACCGGCACCAGCCACCGGCTGGTCTTCACGGACACCGACGGCCTGCTGGCCCGCCTCGGGGTCGTGCACCCCACCCCCACGGCGGCGACCGAGACCACCGGAGGCTACGTGGCCGAGGACCTCGGCAACCACGAGCTGGATGCCCGGCTGACCGTCAACGGCCTCGGCTACGTCCGCGAGCGCAACACGGTGGACGACCTGCTACCCGGCGTCACCCTGACCCTGCGCTCCGCCACGGCGGGACCGGTGACCGTGAGCGTGGGTCCCGACACCACCCCCGGCGTCGACGCCATCAAGGCCTTCGTGCGGGCCTACAACGATGTCGTCGCCTACGTCCGGAGCCAGACTGCGGTCGACCCCAGCCAGCACACGGCGGGGCCCTTGGCCCAGAGCCTTCCCGCCCGCACGGCACTTGCGCAGCTCCGGACCCGGGCCACCGCAGCGGTCGACTCGGTGGCCGCCGGCGCTCCCGACAGCCTGGCTGCGCTCGGGATCCGGGCCAACCGGGACGGAACGCTGACCATCACCGACGAGGCGGACCTCCGGGCCAGGATCGCCGAGGCCCCGGAGGCCGTGGCCGAAGTCTTTCGCGCCGCCGACGGAGTCGCCGAGCGCCTCACGGCCCTGGCGGACGAGCTGGCGGGGCCGGCCGGGACCCTCACCGCCGACCGCGTCCAGCGCTCGCAGCGTATGATTGCGCTGGATCGCCAGATTGCCCGGCTCAACGAGCGGCTGGCGGTCGAGCAGAGCCGCCTGGAGACCTCGCTAGCCAGGAGCCAGGCGCTCCTGCAGGACCTGATCGGGCAGCAGACCCAGATCCGGTCGATCCTGGCAGGCCTGGGCTTCGGGTCGAGCCTCGCCTGATGCGCTTGCTCGAGAATCTGATCTCGGTCAGCCGTGATTTGGCGGCCGCCGTCGAACGTGGTGACGCGCGGGCGGCGGCGCGGCTGGCCGAGCGCCGCCAGGTGATCCTGGCCTCGGTCGACTCGGCCCGGCCGCGCCTGGATCCTCGCCGAGTCGCCTCGGCCCTGCTCGAAGCGCTGAGCGCCGTCGAGCCTTCTGTCGACCGCTGCCGGATCGAAGTCGAGCGAATCCGCGTTGAGCGAGCGGCTCTGGCCGACCAAGCGCGAGCGCTGCGTGCCTACCTGACAGGCGCTCCCTGGAGATCGGTATAAGCCAAAACCGCCACGGCGATCACTGCGACCCTGCTCGCAGACCGTAAATTAGACACTTTCTACGTCTCTGACATAGGTACGGCATTTGCCAGTATTCGGTGCGGTGATGACGCCGTGCCGAGAAGTGAAGCCGTGGTGCTGCGTAGAGGCCGCTAGCCCCACCGCCGTCCTCCGCTGTCTGGCAGTTCACCCAGCCGTCGACGCATGACCCACCCACGGGGACATGCGGCGCCGGCCTCTCCGCGCACGATAGCCCTGCCGTGCGTTCTCAACGGCTGCCCGGACTCCCGTCCGACGTGCCGGGCCCGGCGGAGGCCGGCGGCGACCGAACCGCCCAGGAGAACCTTCGGGAATTGAGGCGATGACAGAAACATATCCGACACACTTCGCCGGCTACCCGCTGTCCGACGTCGAGTATGTCGACCCGAGCACGCTGCGCGCGTACCGGCCCGCGACGGTGTGGCCGCCGGCCTGGCGCGGCACGCCGGCCTGGCGCGAGCTCGAGGCCAGCATCACGCGCGAGCGCGCCGTCTGGCACCCGCTCTACGCGCTGCCGGACGGGACGGTCGTCGACGGGCTGGCGCGCCTTCAGATCGCTCAGCAGTGCGGCCTGGAGAGCGTTCCGGTGCAGCGGGTGCAGATGCCCTTGCCCCTCACCCCGGCGGCCCGGGCGGCGATCGAAGAAGAAGCGACCACCCGGGCGCTGGCCAGACGGCAGCTCAGCGCGGACCAGGTCCGCCGGCTTGCCGCGAATCTGGGCGAGCTGGCCAAGGCGCGCGCGATCCGAATGGCCAACGCCAGGGCCGCCGCCGGCAGCGCCCGTGACGCCCGACCGGCGGCCGCCGCGGCGGCGACCGGGCCGCGAGCTAGGACCCGGCCGGC
>DATLZL010000097.1:0-10135 GCA_035574035.1 Binatia bacterium
GGCGGCCACGGCGGTCAGCAGAGCGACGGCGACCACAACGACGTTCGTCTTCATGGCGTCCTCCCCTTCGCCGGGCGCGCAGCGCTCCGGATGAGTCGGTTCAGCACGCGGACGAGGACCGGTCCTTCGGTCCGCAATTCGGCCAGCGAGTGACGCGCCAGCCGGTCCAGGATCGCCTCCCCGGCCGGTCGCAGGGCCACCACCACCTGTCGCCGGTCCGAGGCGGCCGGTGTCCGACGGACCAGTCCCCGGCGCGCCAGCCGGTTCACCAGCTCGACCGCGCTGTGGTGGCGGACCTGGAGCCGCTCGGCCAGCCGGCCGATCGTCACCGGCCCTCGGCGCTCGAGCCCCTTGAGCTGCAGGAGCACCAGGTACTGCTGGGGCTCGATTCCGGCCGTCCGGGCCGCCATCTCCCGGACCCGCAGGAACCGTCGCAGGTGGTAGCGCAGCTCGGCCAGGGTAGCGTAGTCGACCCTGGGCGCGCGCCCCGCCCGACGCCGCCTGGACATGCGCGATCCGATTATAGGCCGGTGGGGGGTGGGCGGACGAATATATCGTGCCGCGATATAATGCGATATAATTCGCTCGTCCCCGCATCCCGGGCCCACCCGGCGGCTGTCCGCTCCGGCCCCCCTCCTCCGGCGGCCGGGTGGGTTCCGGGTCCTTGCGGCACCCTCGCGAGTAGGCCATCATGGCCGCCGTGCGGACCCGGGCCGGGGCGGTGCTGGCATGTGCGGCGGGGCTGCACTTCCTGCACGACGGCTTCTCCGACATCCTCTACGTGTTTCTGCCGCTCTGGGCCGCCGAGTTCGGGCTGAGCCTGGCCCAGGTGGGCGCGATCCGGACCGCCTATACGGGCGGGATGGCCGTGTTCCAGCTGCCGGCCGGGCTGCTCGCCGAGCGGTGGGGGGAACGTCGCCTGCTGGCCGCCGGCACGGCGGTGACCGCCCTGGGTTTCGTCGCCGCCGGCGCCGCCGGGGGCTTCGCCACGCTGCTGGTCGTGCTGCTGGCGGCCGGGCTGGCGTCGGGGGTCCAGCATCCGCTCTCCTCGGCGCTGATCTCGAAGGCCTACGAGGGCGGCGGCCGGCGGGCGGCGCTCGGGACCTACAACTTCTCGGGCGACGTCGGCAAGTCCGCGGCCTCGGTGGCGGTGGCCTTCGCCGCCGCCCTCCTCGGCTGGCGGCTGGCCGGGGCGGCGTACGGGATCCTGGGTCTGGTGGCAGCCCTGGCGGTGCTGCTCCTGCTCGGGCGGCTGGATGCCGGGGCTCCCCTTCCCCGGCCGGCCGGCGAGGAGCCGTCAGCGTCCGGCTGGGGCATCCGAGACCGGCGCGGGTTCGGGGCCCTGGCCGCCATCGGGATGATCGACAATGCCACCCGGACCGGCTTCATCACGTTCCTGCCCTTCGCGCTGCTGGCCAAGGGTGCGACCGTGACCGGTGTCGGGACCGCGCTGGGCCTGCTGTTCGTCGGCGGCGCCGCCGGAAAGTTCATCTGCGGCCTGCTCGCGGAGCGGGTCGGCGTGATCCGGACGGTGATCGTGACCGAGACGGCCACCGCCGCCGGGATCCTGCTGGTCACCGTCGCCCCGCTGCCGGCGGCGCTGGCCGCGCTGCTGCCGCTCGGCCTCGCCTTGAACGGCACCTCCTCCGTGCTCTACGGGACCGTGGCCGACCTGGTGCTGGCCGAGCGCCGCTCGCGGGCCTACGGCCTCTACTACAGCCTGGCCGTCGGATCCTCGTCGCTCGCCCCCGTCGCCTACGGACTGCTGGGCGACGCGGTGGGTGTCGCCGCCACGCTCACCGTGGTCAGCCTCATCGTCCTGGCCACGATCCCGCTCACCCTGGTGCTGCGGCCGGCGGTGGCCGCACCGGCCGGGGCCTGAGCGCCGCTCCTCGAGTCGACGGGCGGTCGGGTCGGGCTGCGGCCCGGCGAGATCACTGGCACCAGCCGTGCAGCATGCTCGGGCCATGCAAACGCCTGCGTCCGTCGCCCGCCACCCCGTTCATCCGATGCTCGTGGTCTTCCCGCTGGGCCTCCTGCTGACGGCGGTCGTCTTCGACGTCATCACGCTCCTGACCGGCGGTCCGACGCCGCGGCTGGTCGCCTTCTACCTGATCGCCGCCGGCGTCCTCGGCGCGTTGCTGGCCGCCGTGCCGGGCTTCATCGACTATTTTTCGCTGCAGGGCCGGGCCGGCCGCCTCGCCACCTGGCACATGGGGCTGAACCTGGCCGCCCTCGCCGTCTTCCTGGTGAGCTTCGCGCTGCGCACGCGGTGGGGCGAGTCGTGGGTGCCCCCCGGCTCCAGCCTGCCGCAGGCGCTCTCGATCGTGGGGGCGGTGGCGCTGATCGTGTCGGGCTGGCTCGGCGGTCACCTGGTCTACGTCCACCGTGTGGGGGTGGAGGAAGGACCGGCGGGGCGCGACGAGCTCCGCCGCCGCCGGGCGGCCTGACAGGCCCGCAGACGGCGCCGCCTCCGGCTGGAAGAGGCGGCAGCGGGCTCCTCCGACGCGGCGTCAGGTCAGGTAGAACGGCCGCGCCGCCTCACGGCGGTACGGGAAGCGGGCGACAACGTCGGGATCGGGGTCGGCGCCGAGGCCGGGACCGTCCGGGACGGTGACCGCACCGCCGTCGACGCGGATCGGCCGGGCCAGCAGCGGCGCCGCCAGCGGGCCGGGCGGCATCTCCACCCACGGGACTCCCGGCGTCGAGGCCGCCACGTGCAGCGTGGCGGCCAGGCCGGGGCCAAAGTAGAAGGAGTGGGGGACGAAGGTGACCCCGGCCGCGGCCGCCAGCGCCGCCACCTTCTTCATCTCGGAGATGCCGCCGACCTTGGTGACGCTCGGCTGGACGATATCGGCGGCACCGGCGGCGATGATCGACCCGTACGCGAACGCGGTCGCTTCGTTCTCGCCGCAGGCCACCGGGATGCGCACGGCGCTCCGAACGCGCGCCAGCCCCGCGTAGTCCTCCGGGGGCCACACCGGCTCCTCGAGCCAGCGCAGGTCGTAGCGCTCGAGGCGCCGGCCGATCCGGATGGCCTCCTCGACCGTCCACGGGCAGTTGGTGTCGAGCATCAGCGCCACGCCGGGTCCGGCCGTGTCGCGGGCGGCGGCGACGGACGCCTCGTCGATCTGGTGGAGCTTCACCGCCGTGAAGCCCTGCTCCAGGGCGGATGCGACGGCCCGCCGGACGTCCCGCTCGCTCTCGTAGCGCAGCAGGCTCGCATACGCAGACAGGCGGGTCCGGTGGAGACCGCCGAGCAAGCGGTGGACGGGCGCGCGGTGCGCCTTACCCGCCAGGTCCCAGAGCGCCAGCTCCACACCGCTCACCGCCATCATCCCGAGGCCCCGCCGGCCCCAGATCATCAGCGCCCGATGCATCCGGTCCACCAGCGTCTCGATCCGCGTGGGATCCTCGCCGACGACGAGCGGCGCCAGGGCCTCGTCGACGACGTGGCAGACCGCCAGCGTGGCGCCGTACGCGAAGCACTCGCCCCAGCCCACGAGCCCCTCGTCGGTGGCCACGCGCACCAGGATCTGGCGCCCGATCCCGGGCGCCCACGGAGAGGGCGGCTCCGCCTCCGCCAGCGGGATGGCCAGCGGGACCGCGCGGACCTCGGTGATCTTCATGGCGCTACCGAGCGGCGCCCGGAGCCCCCAGCGCGCGGCGCCGAGGGGCGCCCCGGCTCTGCCGGGGAGCCCCGAGCCGCCCTGGGGGCTTGGGGGCGCCCGGAGCCCCCAGCGCGCGATGCCGAGGGGCGCCCCGGCTCCGCCGGGGAGCCCCGAGCCGCCCTGGGGGCTTGGGGGCGCCCGGAGCCCCCATCTTCATAGATCCCCCAAGCCCAGCTCGGTCCAGCGCTGGCGCACCCGCGCCTCATCCTCGGGCGCCGGGCGCACGGTCGGCGGGAACCGCTCGCCGCCCCACTCCGGCCGGCGGGAAAACTTCCAGTTGCGGGTGGCGTCGATCAGAACCCGGTTCCAGAGCCCGGTCCCGAGCTGCGCCACGTCGCGGTCCTCCAGCGGCGTCGAGGGGTCGATCGGCGAGCCGAAGATGCCCGGGAAGATCACGATGCCGCCCTCGCCGGCGTTGACCCGGTGGGCGAACGCCCAGTCCACCTGCTCGTAGGACGAGGGGTCGATGTCGTCCTCGACGACCACGACGTGCTTGTAGCGGTACTGGGCCGCACTCGACCCCCAGAGCGCGGCGGCGATCTGCTTGGGCTGACCCTGGTAGTGCTTGGTGATCTGCACGTGGACGTTGACGCCGTTGGTGATGGGCGGCACCCACACGTCGCGGATGCCGGGGATGCCGGCGCCGGTCAGGATGTTCCAGGCGATGGCCGCCCGCTGGACCGAGGACATCACGCTGTTCTCGCTGTACGAACCGGGCAGGGTCCCCTCCAGGCACCCCTGGAAGATCGGGTCGCGGCGGTGAGTGATGCACGTCACCCGCATGGTGGGACGGGGCGTCGGCACGTCGGACACGTAGCCCGTGAACTCGCCGAAGGGCCCTTCCAGCTCCCAGGTGGCCGGGTCGTCGCTGATGAATCCTTCCAGGACGATCTCGGCCGTGGCCGGCACTTCGAGGTCCACCGTCTCGCAGCGCACCAGCTCGGCGGGCTCACCGCGGTAGGCGCCCATCACGTCCCACTCGCAGACGCCGGCCGGCAGCGGGGAGCCGGCCAGGAACGGCATGACGGGGTCCCACCCGATCACGCACGCCACCGGCATGGGCTCCCCGCGCTCGGCGTACTTCAGGAAGTGCTGGCCCCAGTGCTGGCCGCCCTTGACCAGCAGCATGGGCGTGGTGTTCTTCCGGCCGATCATCCCCCGGTAGATCCCGACGTTCATCACCCGGGTGTCGGGATCGCGGGTGACGACGGCCGAGAAGGTGTGGATGTAGCGGCCGCCTTCCCGGTAGTGCCAGCGGGGGACGGGGAACTCGGCCTGGTCGACGTCGTCGCCGCGGACGATCACCTCCTTGACCGGGCCCGTGCGCACGGTCACCGGGGGGATCGCCTCCCGGTTCTTCCGCATGACGTACTGGACGAGGTCGCGGTTGGACGCCTCCTTGGGGAAGCCGAGCGCCAGGGCCAGGCGGCGGCGGTCGCCGAGGGCGCCGGTCAGGACCCGGGTGCAGCGACCCCGCTCGTAGCCCCGGATGTTCTCGAACAGGAGGGCCGGCCCCTTCTTCTCCAGGACCCGGCGGGCGATGGCGCCGAGCTCCCGGTCCCAGTCCACCGGGGCCGTGATCCGCCGCAGCTCTCCCTCCTTGTCCAGCAGCTCGAGCCACTCCCGCAGGTCCATGAACGGCATCGGACGACCTCCTTGCGCGGCAGCTTACCGCACCCGCTGCGCGAGGAGCACGGCGACGAAGCAGGCGACGCCGACCAGGTCGGCGATCAAGCCCGGGAAGATCAGGCAGACGGCGCCGAAGAGCAGCGCCCCGCGCTCCCAGGGTCGGGTGGGGCGCCGCAGGTACCCGATCAGGCCCGCGGCGAGCATGACGATGCCGAGCGTCGCCGCGGCCGTGCGCCCGGCGACGTGCCACGGGCCGGGGGCGATCAGGAGCAGCGCCGGGTCGTAGGCGAACGAGAACGGGATGATGAAGCCGGCCAGCGACAGCATCATGGCGCGCCACTGGGTGGCCCAGACGTCGGCGCCGGCGATGGACGAGGTGGCGTAGGTCGAGATGGCCGTCGGCGGCGTGAGATCGGCCAGGATGCCGAAGTAGAAGACGAACATGTGGGCGACCAGGACCGGCACGCCGAGCTGCACCAGCGCCGGCGCGGCCATGATGGAGGTGATGATGTACGTCGCCGAGGTCGGCAGTCCGGTGCCGAGCACCAGCGCGGCCAGCATGGTGAGCACCAGCGTGGCGAGCAGGCTGCCCTGCGCCAGCCCCACGATCCCCGTCGCCAGTTTGAGGCCCAGCCCGGTCAGCGAGACGACGCCGACCACGATGCCGACCGTCGCGCAGGCCAGCGCGACCGGCATGGCGTTCTGGGCGCCGTCGACGAGCACGGCCAGCGCCCGCCGCGGACCGATGCGCGTGTCGGCGCGCAGCCAGCTGGCCACCACGGCCGTCACCAGCGCCCAGAAGCCGGCGAAGAGCGGCGAGCGGCCCTCGATCAGGAACCAGACCAGGACCGCCGGTCCGGCCAGCAGGTGGAGGTCGCGGCGGACGACAGCGCCCAGCCGGGGCAGCTCCGACCGCGGCAGCACCGCGATGCCCTGCCGGGCCGCCTCCAGGTGCACCATGACCCCGACGGCCACGAAGTAGAGGACGCCGGGAATGGCGGCGGCCAGCGCGATCTGGACGTACGGCACCCCGAGCGTCTCGGCCATGATGAAGGCGGCGGCGCCCATCACGGGCGGGATCAGCTGGCCGCCCATCGACGCGGTCGCCTCCACCGCGGCGGCGAACGACGGCCGGTAGCCGGCGCGGGTCATCAGCGGGATCGTCATGCTGCCGGTGGTCACGGCATTGGCGATGGCGCTGCCGTTGACCGTGCCGAAGAGCCCGCTGGCGATCACCGCCACCTTGCCGGCGCCGCCGCGGGTGGAGCCGGCCACGGCCAGCCCGAAGTCCTTGAAGAATCCCAGCAGCCCGCCGTGGGTCATCACCGCCCCGAACAGCACGAACAGGAAGATGAACGTCGCCGACACCAGCGTGGGGATCCCGAAGATCCCGGACGTCGTGAGCCACTGCTGGTCGATCAGCCGCAGCGGGGCGACGCCGCCGTGGGAGAGGAACCCGGGCAGCCAGGGGCCGACGAACGCGTAGGCGACGAAGGCCAGCGCCAGCACCACCAGCGCCGGCCCGACGTGGCGCCGGGAGGCCTCCAGCAGCAGGACGGTGAAGACCAGGCCCACCGCCACGTCCAGGGGCCGCGGGTCGTCGACCATGGCCATCCGCGTGGTCAGGCGCTCCAGGTGGACGATGTAGTGGGCGCCGCAGGCGAGCGCCAGCAGCGCGGCCAGGTGGTCGAGCGCGCGGCGCACCGTTCCCGGCGCGCGCTCGCCCGTCGGCGTGAGGAAGCCCAGCGCGGTGGCGAAGGCGACGTGGACCGGCAACTGGATCAGCAGGTCGTACATCCCGCGGGCCGCGGTCCACAGCTGGAAGAGGGACCAGGCCGCCGCCAGCCAGAGCCGCGGGCTACCGGGCGCCATGCACGATCCGGCCGCCGACCATGGTGAGCCGGCAGGCGAGCCGCTCGACGCCCTCGAGCGACATCGCGAGCGGGTCGTCCTCGAGCACCGCCAGGTCGGCCTGCCGGCCGGGGGCGAGCACGCCGCGGTCGCGGTGCGCTTGCACCACGCGGGCGCCGCCGAGGGTCAGCGCCCGCAGCGCCTGGAGCCGGCTCAGGCGCTCGCGGGGGCCCAGCACGGCGCCGCTCGTCATGTCGCGCCGCTCGATGACCGCGCGAAAGGCCAGCCAGGGGTCGGCGGGCTTGTTGTCGGTGGCCAGGCCGAAGGGGATTCCGGCGCGGAGCAGGCTCCGGTGCGGCAGCAGGCGGTCGGCGCTGCCGCCGGCCCGGGCCGCTTCCTCGGCGCCCGAGCGCCAGAGGTAGGAGATCGGGTTGGTCGTCACCACCGCCCCGAGCCGGCGCAGGCGGGCCAGGTCGTCGGGGCCGGCGACGTTGAGGTGCACGGCGACCCAGCCACGCACCGGCCCGGCCTCGGCCGCCTTCTCCCAGGCGTCCAGGACCTCGGGCAGGCAGCGGGTCACCAGCGTGCCGACACGCAGGCCGTGCTCGGCCGCCAGCCGGGCCTGGGCGAGGTAGGCTTCCGGCGAGTTGGCGCTCTCGACGAAGCCGGCCCAGCCCGTGTAGGGCTGCGCCTCGTGCAGGATCCGGGCGACCTCCGCGTCGCCGCCCCAGTGCAGGCAGATCCCGGCCACCCGGAGCCGGTCGTCGCCGAGCCCCTCCCCTCCCGCCCAGGCGGCGAGCTCGGGAATCGCGCGGGGGGCGTCAGCCGCGGTCCACGTCGGGCTCAGCGCGAGCGAGCAGCGCAGGTGCAGGCGGCCCCGCTCGTGGGCCTCCCGGTAGACGGCCAGGACTTCGGGCGCCACGCCGTGGCCCTCGTACACGGCCGTGACCCCGCGGGCAGCGTAGCGCCGCTGCGAGATCTCGAGCGCGCGGAGCCGGTCGGCGTGGGTGAAGTGCGGCACGACCGCCATGAGCGTCATCTCGAGCACCTGGATGGCGTTGTGCTCGACGAAGACGCCGGTCGGCTCCCCGGTGGCGTCGGTGAGGATCTCCACGCCCCGGGGCGGGCGCGTGTCGCGCGTGACGCCGGCCCGCCAGAGCGCCAGGCTGTTGGCGACGGAGACGACCGGCGGCCGGTTCCAGTAGCCCCAGATGCCGCGGATGTAAACGGGATGGTCTGGCGCCGCGGCGTCCAGATCCGCCCGCGTGGGCCAGCGCCGCTCGCGCAGGTTGTCGGGCGCGTCGCGGTAGAAGGGCGGCGTTCCGACCGGCATGGTGACGATCCACTCGCCCTTCGGGCGGCCGGCGGCCAGCCGGCGGAGGAGAGCCTGGATGTCGGCGATCGAGCGGCACGAGGCGAGCGACGGGTAGAGGAACTTCAGCCCCTCGCGGTCCAGGTGGGCGTGGGTGTCGACGAGGCCGGGGATGACCGTCGCGCCGCGCAGGTCCACCACCCGGGTCCGCCGGCCGCGCAGCCGACGGACGTCGCGCTCGGTGCCGACGGCCGCGATGCGTCCGCCGGCGACCGCCAGCGCGGTCGCCTCCGGCCGGCGCGGATCGAGGGTATGGAGGCGGCCGCCGACCAGGAGCCAGTCAGCCGCTATCTCATCCACCCCTTCTCGCGGTAGAGGCGCTCGGCGCCGGGGTGGAGCGGGATGCCCACCTTCTCCGGCCGCCACGCGGTCTCCGGGTCGAACGCCGCCAGCCCGGCGTGGCCCCGCACCAGCGCGTCCTTGTTCTCGACGATGGTCTTCGTCACCGTGTAGGCCACCGGCTCCGGCAGATCCTTGTTGGTGATCACCACCGTCGGGAAGCCGACGGTCGAGACCGCCTGGGTCTGCCCCTTGAAGAGGTTGGGCGGCATCGTGGCCGGCGTGTAGCCGAGCGGGGCCAGGGCCTTGACCACCTCGGGCTCCAGGCCGAGAAAGGCGACGTCGGTGAAGGTCGCGATCTCGGACACCGAGGGGTGCTTGGGGGTGATCACGGCCAGCAGGATGTCGGCCCGGCCGTCCTTGAAGGCGTCGACGATGACGTTGTAGCCGACGTGGGTCGTGCTGCCGCCCCAGGCCTTGATGTCGGCATAGGTGATGCCGTAGGCGCGGAGCAGCTGGCGTCCTCCGAACTCGCCCAGCGAGCCCACCGGCTGAGAGTAGAGACGCACCGGCAGCCGGCGCTCCTTCACGTCCCGGAGGGAGGCGATGTTCAGCCGCCGGGCGACCACCGCCACCAGATAGTAGGTGTCGAGACCGCCGACCAGGCCGCGCAGGCTCTCGAGGGGGGTGTCGTAGGCCTCCTTGCCCTCGAAGGCCCAGCGGTTGGTCACCGTGAACGACAGGCCGATCGGGGTCTCGTTCCGGGCGACCAGCTTGGCGTTCCCGACGCCGCCCGCGAATGGCTTGACGTCCACGTTGGAGCCCGGCGGCAGCGTCTTGCGCAGGAGCTCGGCGATAGTGGCGCCGTAGACGTACCAGGCGCTACCGGCGTCCAGCGTGGCCATGGCGAGGTTGACGGGTCCCTGGGCCGCCGCCGGAGCGACGGCGAGGACGAGGGCGAGGAGCGCGGCGAGGATCCGGGTCATGGTGCCTCCTGCACGAGCGCCAGTCGGGCGCCTAAAGTCGAAGACGGGTCGAGCGGTCCACGCCGGCCGGACGTGGTCCGCAGCGTGGCCGCGTAAGGGGACGCGCCGCGGCGGTCGAGCCACTGCCGCAGCGGGCTCGACGCCGACTGCGGCGCGAGGAAGTCGAAGACGTGGGGGCCGATGCGGACGCGGAAGCCGGCCCCGTCCAGGTCCTCCCGACGGAGGTCGGCGGCCGGGCGCCCGAGCGCCCCCTCGTACCAGCCGCGGACCCGGGCCACGTCGTCGACCGCCACGGTCACCGCCGCGATGCCGGTCACGCCGTTGGCGTGCCGGTGCTGGCGGGGCAC
>DATLZL010000098.1:0-4808 GCA_035574035.1 Binatia bacterium
GTGGGTTGACGATGTCGAGCACGTACGGCACGGCCACCGCAGCGACCGCGCCCAGGACGAGGACGACGAGCAGGGCGCGGAACCAGAGCGTTGCGAAGATGCTCCGAGGCTCGTCGTGGTCCACCGGATCCTCCTCGCCGGCCTGTGTCATGCGCGACATGTTAGCACAATGATTGCGATTTCCAGCCTTTCCACGCCGCCACCGCCCGGCCTACCCCGCCGCGGAGGACGCTCAGCGCCGGCTCCGGCGCCGGCGTGGGCCCACCGCCCGCCGGAACGACAGCCGGATCGGGGAGCCGGGAAACCCGAACGCCTGCCGCAGGGCCTTGACCAGGTAGCGCGCGTACGAGAAGTGGATCTCGTCGGGTCGGTTCACGCGCAGTGCGAAGGTGGGCGGCGCGGTCGCCACCTGGGCGGCCGACTGCAGCGTCAGCGGCACGCCCCCGATCGTGATCGGCCGGCGGGCGAGCGCCGCCTGCAGCGCCTCGGTGGCCTCCGCCGCCGTCACCCGTCGGCGGGCGGCCGCCGCCACCTGGTCCACGGCGTCGAACAGCTCGAAGATCCCCTCCCCGGTTACCGCCGAGGTGAACACGATCGGCGCGTACTCGAGGAACGGAAGCCGGTCCCGGATCGTCTCCACCGCCTGGGTCTTGCGTGCGCCACCGGGCGCGACTAGATCCCACTTGTTCACGGCGATGATGGTCGCCCGGCCCGCCTCGTCGGCGTAGCCACCGATGTGGGCGTCCTGGGCGGTGAGGCCCTCGGTGGCGTCGAGCACCAGCACGGCGACGTGACAGCGCTCGAGGCTCTTGAGCGCCATGACCACGGCCAGTTTCTCCAGCGGCTCGCTCACCCGGCCCTTGCGCCGGATGCCGGCCGTGTCGACCAGCCGGTAGGCGCGCCCGCGATAGGTGATGAGCGTGTCCACGGCGTCGCGCGTGGTCCCGGGCTCGCTGTGCACCAGCATCCGCTCGGCGCCCACGATCGCGTTGACGAGCGAGGACTTGCCGACGTTGGGCCGGCCGATGATGGCCACCGAGACCGGCTCGCCGGCCGCGGCGGGCACGGCTTCGCCCGGAGCCAGGCGGGCGCGGACGGCTTCCAGCATCTCGGCCACTCCGCGGCCGTGCTCGGCCGACACGGCCAGCGGCTCGCCGAACCCGAGGCCGTAGAGGTCGGCAAGCGACGTGGCGCCGGCACCGGTCTCCACCTTGTTGGCGACCAGGACGACCGGCCGGCCGGACCGCCGCAGGAGGCGGGCGATCTCGGCGTCGAGCGCGGTGACGCCCTCGCGGGCGTCGACGACGAAGAGCACCAGATCGGCCTCGTCCACGGCGGCCAGCACCTGGCGCCGCACGCCCTGGACCAACGGCTCGTCCGCGGTCGGATCGAACCCGCCGGTGTCGACGACGGTCGCCCGCCACCGCTCGAATTCCACCTGGCCGTAGAGCCGGTCGCGCGTCACGCCGGGGATGTCGCGCACCAACGCGCGCCGGCGGCCGATCAGACGGTTGAACAGCGTGGACTTGCCGACGTTGGGCCGGCCCACGATCGCGATGACCGGCCCGGAGTGGGGCGGCGCGCCGGGCGCCCGGCTCACGCCGCCGCGAGGGCCCGCAGCAGCGCCCGCGGGGTCGGCTCCACGACCCGGACCGGGACGCCGAGGTCGCGGGCGAGATCGGCCGGCGTCAGGTCGTCGAGGAACACGCCGCTGCCGTCCCGGACGGCAACCGCGGGTACCAGGACCAGGTCGCCCGGATCGCCCAGGGCGGCCAGGTGGCGCTGGATGTCCTGCCCGGTGAGGAGTCCGGCGACGCCGATGGCTAGACCGAAGAAGTCGTTGGGCACGGCCGCGACGCGAACGTCCACCGCGCCCCCGAGTCGCGCGACCTGGGCCGCCAGGCGGGGACCGTAGAGGCGACCGGAGACGAGGGTGACCGTGCGGCCCCTCGGCGGCGGCGTCCACCGGGGCGCGAGCCGGTTGAACTCGTCCTCGAAGCGCCGGACGAGGCCGATGCCGTCCTCGACGACGGGAAAGCCCTCGTAGGCCTCGGCCGGCGGCACCGGCCGTCCGGCCTGCAGGTACACCTCGTCGGCCAGGAACACGAAGCGGGTACCGAGCGAGGCGAGAAACCGGCGCTGCCAGGCCTCGACGACGTCGACGAGCGCCCGGGCCTCGTCGTCGCGGAGCAGCCGGAGCGCCGGCAGTCGCTCCCGGTGGCGGGTCAGGCCCACCGGCACGATCGCCGTCGTCGCCACGCCGGGGTGCAGGCGGTGGAGGTCGAAGACCGTCTGCTCGAGGTGGGCGCCGTCGTTCCAGTCCGGCACCAGCACGATCTGGGCATGCACCCGGACCCCGGCCCGGGCCAGGCGTTCGAGGCGCGGCAGGATCTCGGCGCTGTGCCGCGGCCGACCGAGCAGCCGGTGCCGCAGGGCGGGGTCGGTGGCGTGGACCGAGACGTAGAGCGGTGACAGGCGCTGGGTCTCGATCCGGGTCAGGTCGGCCTCGTCCAGGTCGGACAGCGTGATGTAGTTGCCGTGCAGGAACGACAGCCGGAAGTCGTCGTCCTTGACGTAGAGACTGCGGCGCATCCCCCGCGGCAGCTGGTGGATGAAGCAGAACACGCACTTGTTGGCGCAGGTGGCGATGTCGCCGGGCCGCGGCGGCTCGAGCTCCAGACCGAGCCCGCCGGGACGGCGGACGAGGGTCAGCGCGGCGGCGCCGGTCTCGCGCCGGACATCGAGCCGCAGGCACTCGTCGCCGGCGTGGAACTGGAAGTCGACGGCATCGCGCAGCGCGTGGCCGTTGACGGCCACGATCCGGTCGCCGGGACGCAGGCCGGCCCGGGCGGCCGCCGAGCTCGGACGGACGGCGGCGACCCGCACGCCCTCACCGCTATCGCCGGAGCAGCGAGGCTTCATGCTCCTCCCGCTCGGCGGTGTGGGCGGCGTTGAGGAACCGCAAGCCCTGCACGATGTACTGGAGCCCGGAGACGACCGTGAAGAGCGCCGCCGTCCACATGACCACCGCCGGGGCGGCCGCCAGCGGCACGTAGCGGGCGGTGAGGCCGGCGAGGACGGTCAGGACCTGGAAGAACGTGGCCGCCTTCCCTGCCCAGGTGGGCCGGGGATAGATCCGCGCACCCACCATGTGGACGATCAGCGCCCCCACCACCAGCATGACGTCCCGGCTCAGCACCAGGGCCGTGATCCAGAACGGCAGGGTCTTCAAGTAGGTCAGCGTCACGAACGCCGACGACAGCAGGAGCTTGTCGGCCATCGGGTCGAGGAACGCGCCCAGGCGACTGGCGATCCCCTGCCGGCGTGCCCACCAGCCGTCCAGCAGGTCGGTCAGCGCCGCGGTGACGAACACCGCCAGCGCCCAGCCCGGCCGCCGGTAGACGAGCAGCGTGACGAACACCGGAATCAGGACGATGCGCAGGACGGTGAGCCCGTTGGCCAGCGTCATGGGCGGCTCAGATGCGGTACGGGGCCAGCTGCCCTTCGAGCGCCGGCGGCAGCTCGACGTCCAGCTCCACGTGGTCGGCGTCGTCGGCGCGGCTCAGCACGCGGCCGTGCTCGTAGCAGCGCGCCAGGGCGGCGCCGTGGCCGTGCGGGATGCGCAGCCGCACGGCCGGCCGGCGGCGCGCCAGTACGCTCTCGACGGCCGCCCTCAGCCGATCGAGCCCCTCGCCGGTGCGCGCCGAAACCGCCACGCTGGGACCCTCGCCCGGCCGGCGCAGGACCAGACCCGGCTCCGCCACGCGGTCGACCTTGTTCAGGACCAGGATGGTGGGCTTGTCGGCCACGCCGAGCTCGGCCAGCAGCCGCTCGACGGCGCCCCGGTGCTCGTCGGCGGCGGGATGGCTCGCGTCCACCACGTGGACGAGCACGTCGGCGTCGGCCAGCTCCTCGAGCGTCGCCCGGAAGGCGGCCACCAGCTCGGGCGGCAGCTTGCGGATGAAGCCCACCGTGTCGGTCACGATGAAGGCCGGGCGGCCGTCCCCGTTCACGAGCCGTGCTGCCGGGTCCAGCGTCTCGAAGAGGCGGTCGGCCGCCGCCAGCCGGGCACCGGTCAGCCGGTTCAACAGCGTGGTCTTGCCGGCGTTGGTGTAGCCGACCAGGGCGACCACCGGCAGGCCGGCCCGGCGGCGGGCCTGACGCTGCACGCGCCGGTGGACCCGCACCTGCTCGAGCTCGCGCTGGATCTGCATCACGCGGCGGCGGATGACGCGCCGGTCGGACTCCAGCTGGGTCTCGCCGGGGCCCCGGGTGCCGATGCCGCCGCCCAGCCGCTCGAGGTGGCTCCAGTGCCCCACCAGGCGCGGCAGCAGGTAGGTCAGCTGCGCCAGCTCCACTTGGAGCTTGCCCTCGCTGGTCCTCGCCCGCTGGGCGAAGATGTCGAGGATCAGGGCGGTGCGGTCGATGACCTTGATGCCCAGCGCGCGCGAAATGTTGCGCTCCTGCACCGGCGTCAGCCCGTCATCGGAGATCAGGAGCTGGGCGCCGGTGGCCCGGGCCGCCTCTGCGATCTCCTCGATCTTGCCGCGCCCGAAGTAGAGCGCCGGGCTGGCCGCCTCACGCTCCTGGGTGACCCGGTGCACGACGGTGGCACCGGCCGCCGCCGCCAGCCCCTCCAGCTCGTCGAGGGACTCCTCGACCTCCGCCCGCGACTGCCGGGGTCTGCGCAGCGCGGCGATGACGGCGCGCTCGCGAGGGGCGCGCGCCGCGACCCCGTTCGTCTGGTACCCGTTCCTCACTCGATGAGGCCTCCTGTCCGGAGCGAGCGCTCCAGCAGCGCGGCGACG
>DATLZL010000099.1:0-6640 GCA_035574035.1 Binatia bacterium
GTCTGGCGCGCGTCCTGCAAACCGGGCCCGCCGTGAGGAGCCCCGGGTGGCAGGCCAGCGCAGCGTTCGTGCTGGTGGGTCTGGACGACGAGGGCGAGGACATCGGCCGCGTGATCGACGCCCTCGAGCCGCTGGGGATCCGGGCCGAGATCGTCGCCCGCGGCCACCAGGTGCGCCGGGCACCGACCGTGGTGGTCCGAATCCCGGCCGACCGCGTGGACGACGCGCTGGTGGCCCTGGAGGCCAAGGGCTTCGGCGGTGTGCTCGCCTACGAGGTCGACGCGGAGACCGGCGACCGGCCGACCCCGGAGGGCGAAGCGCCGCCGGGACCGGCTACACACCCGCCCCGGACCGGGCGGTGACAGGAGGAGGAGCGGAGCGATGAGAAGGATTCTCGCGTACCTGAAGGACGAGCAGGGCATCGAGACCCTGGAGTGGGTGGCCATTGGCGGCCTCATCCTGGGCGTCGCCATCGCGACCTATCCCGGGGCCCTCACCCAGGCGATCCAAGGTGTCATGGGCGCCATCGCGGGCGCCCTGGGCACCATCACGGTCTAGCCGGGCGGCGATCCGGCCGGAGGCGCCCCGGTCGGGCGCCTCCGGCCACTGCGGTCGGATGAGCGAGTCCCGGCGAACCAGGGACCAGCGCGGCACCTCGACGCTCGAGTTCGTCGTCGTGCTGCCGACGCTGCTCCTGATCTTCCTGGGCGGGCTGGAGTTCAGCCGGGCCTGGTTCACCGCGAACGTGGTCACCAGCGCGGCCCGGGAGGGGGCGCGAGTCGCCGTCGTGACCCCGGCCACCGGCCCCAACCCGACAACCAGCCCGGTGTTCGACCCCGGCCCGGCTGTCGCGCGGATCGGGGCCGTGCTGAGCGCCGCCAACCTCACGCCCACCGCGGTGAGCGTGACCTGCACGCCGGCGCCGCCGCCGCCCGGCCAGAGCGGGTGCGTGCCGGGGTCGCAGATCACGGCGACGGTGACGGTGAACTTCGCGACGGTGGTCCCGGCGTTCCTGCCGATGCTGGCGTCGCGACCGATCACGGGGACAGCAACCATGCGGCGTGAGTAGGAGGACAGCGCGTCATGCGACGACGGTTCGTGCTCATCATCGCTCTCGCCTCGGTGATCGGTCTGCTCGCCAGCCTCACCGTGTACCGCGTCGTCAGCCAGGCGGCCCGGGCCGGCGGTGAGCAGACCGAACTCATCGTGGTGGCTGACAAGAACATCGGTCTGGCCGAGACGGTCACGCGCCAGCACGTGAGGCTGGTGGCCTGGCCAAAGGCGTCGGTGCCCCCGGGAGCCGTCCGCACCCTGGAGGAGGCGGAGGGCCGGGTGGTTCGCAGTTCCATCCTGGCCGGCGAGCCGATCATCGAGGGCAAGCTGGCGCCCCAGCTGGCCGGCAAGGGCGGCATCATGCCGATGCTCGTGCCGGAAGGCCAGCGCGGAGTCACGATCAAGCTCGACGATGCCTTGCGGGAAAGCGGGTTCCTGCTCCCGAACAGCCGCGTGGACGTGCTGGTCAGCATGCCCAAACAACCCGGATCCCAGGAGAAGATCGCCAAGGTGATCCTCCAGGACGTCACGGTCCTGGCGGCCGGGCAGACGGTCGAGATCCGCGACAACCGGCCGGTGACCAGCACCACCGTCACCCTCGCCATGACGCCGGAGCAGGCCGAACGGCTCGCGGTGGCCCAGGCCGAGGGCAAGCTGATGCTCGTCCAGCGCAACCTGAGGGACAACCAGCTGGTGCGCACCCCCGGCGCCACCCCGGCGTCGCTGCTGAGCGAGGTGCCGCCGGCCCCGCCCAAGGCCCGTCCCCGGCCGACCGTGCTGGCCCGGAGCACCCCGCCCTCGCCGCCGGCCGTGGAGAAGTACCCGGTGGCGGTCATCCGCGGGTCGGCGGTGACCCAGCACGTGTTCGTGCGCCAGGGGGCCGACACCTGGGTGGAGCAGGGCGAGGGCAAGCGATGAGCGTCGTGACAAGGAGGTTTCCCATGTTCAGCCCGTTCCGGACCCTGCGGCCGCTGCTCCTCGGCAGTGCGCTGAGCCTCCTCGGGGCTCTGGCGGTCCCGGCCGTCGGGGCCCCCGAGCAGCCGGCGCGCGTGTACCTGGGGCTGAATCAGTACCGGATCCTCGAGCTCGGCGAGGCGGCCCGGAAGGTCGCCGTCGCCAGCCCGAGCATCGCCGACGTGCAGGTTCTCAACCCGACCCAGATCCTCCTGACCGGCAAGGCCGTCGGCGTCACTTCCCTCGTCGTCTTCGGGGCCCGGGCACGGCAGACGTTCGACCTCGTCGTGCACCCGGCGCCGGTGGGCGGGGCCAGCCTGCCCCCGGACGGGGCCAGCCCCTACACCGTGCGGGTCCAGCGGGGTGACCGGCTCACCGAGCAGGTCTTTGCCCGGGACGGCGAGCAGCGCTGGCTGGAACTCGGCCCGGTGAAGCCGGAAGCGGACGCTGTCAAGAAATGAATCCCCACCGGAGGTCGACCGCGATGCCGTCACGACTCCGCCGGGCCGCCCCCTGGATCCTGCCGATCGTCCTCTCGCTCCTGCTGGCGGGGCGGCCGACCGTCGTCAGGGCGGCCGACGCTGGGCTCCTGCGTCTGGACGTGACGATCGGCAAGTCCCAGGTGCTCACGCTGCAGGAGCCGTTCAACCGCGTCTCGGTGACCAACCCGGCGATCGCCGACGTCTTCGTCGTCACGCCCAACCAGATCCTCATCAACGGCAAGGCGGTCGGCACCACCTCGCTCGTCGTCTTCCACCCGGCCCGGACGGTCTTCTTCGACCTGGTCGTCCAGACCGACCTCGCCTTGCTCCGGGAACGGCTCAAGCAGGTCGCCCCGCGGGACGACATCCGCGTCCACGCGGCCCAGGACGCGATCATCCTGGACGGCAGCGCGTCGAGCGACCGGACAATCGCCGCCGCCGCCGAGGTGGCGGCGGTCTTCGCCCCCCGGGGCAAGGTGGTGAACCTGGTGAGCCTGGCCGACGCCCGACCCCAGCAGGTCCTGCTGCAGGTGCACGTGGCCGAGGTGGCCCGGGGTGCGCTCCGGGAACTGGGCTTCAACTTCCGCGCCCTCGGCACCGTGTTCCAGGCGGCGGCCTTTCCCGGCATCCCGTTCGTCAACCCGCTGGGGACGGTGGGGCCGGTGACCCAGGGCGGGTTCGCCGGCGTCCGCCAGGGATCGGGCAGCATCAGCGGCAGCGCCGGGACCATCACGACCGGCGGGCCGGACTTCCCGTTCGCCGGCGGGAACTTCTTCTTCTCGTCCGGCCAGCGGGACTACGCCGGGATCGTCCGGGCCCTGGCCGAACGTAACCTGCTGCGCACGCTGGCCAAGCCCAACCTCGTGACTCAGAGCGGCCGAGAAGCCAAGTTCCTCTCCGGCGGGGAGTTCCCGTTTCCGGTCGCCCAGCAGAACAACACGGTCACCGTGGAGTTCAAGGAGTTCGGGGTCGGGCTCGTCTTCACGCCGACGGTGGTGGACGGCGAGACGATCAACCTGAAGGTGCGGCCGGAGGTGTCGAACCTCGACTTCAGTCAGGGGCTGGTCTCGGCGGGCTTCCGGATTCCGGTGGTCCGGAAAAACGAAGCGGCCACCACCATCGCCGTCAAGGACGGCGAATCCTTCGCCATCGCCGGCCTCATCAACAACGAGGTGCGCCAGGCGGTCCAGAAGGTCCCGCTGCTCGGGGATATCCCCATCCTGGGCGCGCTCTTCCGGAGCGCCAGTTTCCAGAACAACGAGACCGAGCTCCTGTTCCTGGTCACCGTCAAGCTGATCAAGCCCGGCCCGCCCGGCGCCGCACCGGACCCCACGCGGCTCATGGAGCTGCGGGACACCGAGAAGAAGGAGTTCACGCTCGTGCCCGGCCTGCCGGGGGTGGGCGAGGTCGTGGACCGGCCCTTCGGCCAGAGCAACCTGCCCCCCAGGTGAGCCGGCGCCGATGACGGACGTCCTGCGCGCGGTCGTCGTCGCCCCCGACGCCGAGTCAATCGGTCTGATCCGGCGCGTGCTGTCGGCCCACCCGCTGGTGGCCGTCGTCGGGGAGTTCACGCAGCCGACGGAGGCCACGGCCGGCGCCTCCCTCCGGCGGCCGGACCTGGTGGTCGTGGACGTCGGGCCCGAGGGCGAGGCCGCGCGCCCGGGGCCGGCGGTGCGGCTGATCGAGACGCTGGCCCGGACGGTCCCGGGAGCGGCCATCGTGGCCGTCGGTCCCAGCCTGTCGGCCGAGTTCGTCCTCCAGGTCATGCGGGCGGGGGCCCTGGAATTCCTCCGCCGTCCGGTGCAGCGCGACGACCTCGTCGCCGCCCTCGACAAGGTGCTGCGCCTCCGGCGCAGCACGGCATCGCCCCGCGAGCCCGGCCACGTCGTGGCCGTCTTCTCGGCCAAAGGCGGCACGGGCGCCACCACGCTGGCCGTGAACCTGGCCGTCGGCTGGGCCGAGCGCGCCCCGGGCCAGACCGTGCTCGTCGAGCTCGACACCCGCCACTCCGACACCGCCACCTGGCTGAACCTGCAGCCGTCGTACTCGGTGCTGGACGCGCTGGAGAACCTGGACCGCCTGGACGAGTCCTTCCTGCGCGGCCTGCTGTGCCGGCACCGGAGCGGGCTGGCCGTCCTGCCCGGCCCGGTGCGGGTCGAGCGGACGACGATCACCGGCGAGCAGGTGGAGGCCGGCCTGACGATCATCCGCTCGTACTTCAGCCGCGTGGTGCTCGACCTGCGGCACGACTTCGACCCCGGCACCATCGCCGCGCTGGAGGCGGCGGACACCGTCCTGTTCCTCACCGGCCTGGCGGTCTCCGCCCTCCGGTCCAGTGCGGCAGCGCTGGCGGCGTTCCGGCACCTGGGTCTCGGCCTGGACAAGGTGCGCCTGGTGGTCATGCGCGAGGACACCGGCGGTGACGTGACGCTGAAGCACGCCCGGGAGGCGCTGGGGCTGCCGATCTTCTGGCGGACGCCCAGCGACTACCCCGCCGTCGCCGCCTCCATCAACCGCGGCGAGCCGATCGTCACCGCCTTCCCGCGTTCGAAGGTCGCCCGGAACTTCCGGGAACTCGCCGCCCACCTCCACGACCGCCCGCTCGCGGTGGGGACCGAGGCCCCCCGGCCGGCGGGCGTGCTCGGCCGCCTGATCTGGAGCGCCCGACCGCTCTCGGGAGACGGATAAATGGGACTCTTCCTTCGCCGGCCAGCCGAAACCAGGATCCGGGAGCGAGCCCCGCGCGACGGTCACCCGTCGGCACCGGCCGAGGCTCGCGACACCGCCCAGCGGGCGTACTACGAACTGAAGGGTCGGATTCACCGGCAGCTGATCGAGCGGCTCGACCTGGCCAAGCTGGAGGTGCTGCCGCCGGACGTGGTGGAGCAACAGATCCGGCGCATCGTGGAGGACATGCTGGCGGCCGACGACACCCCGCTCAGCCGCCAGGAGCGGGATCGGCTGGTGGTCGAGATCGAGCACGAGACGTTCGGCCTGGGCCCCATCGAGCCGCTGATGCAGGACCCGACCGTCTCCGACATCCTCGTCAACGGGGCCCGGA
Organism: Binatia bacterium; assembly: GCA_035574035.1. Lineage (GTDB taxonomy): Bacteria > Methylomirabilota > Methylomirabilia > Rokubacteriales > CSP1-6 > DATLZL01. Next base: position 5,551 of record DATLZL010000099.1, read on the forward strand.
CGGTGTACGTGGAGCGCCACGGCAAGCTCGAGCGGACACCGGTGATCTTCCGGGACGACGCCCACCTCCTCCAGGTGATCGAGCGCATCGTGTCCCGCGTCGGGCGCCGGGTGGACGAATCGTCGCCGATGGTCGACGCGCGGCTGCCGGACGGCTCGCGTGTCAACGCCATCATCCCGCCCCTGGCGCTGGACGGCCCGGTCCTCTCCATCCGGCGCTTCGCCGCCGATCCCTACCAGATGGACGACCTCGTGGAGTTCGGCACGCTCACGCCGGCGCTGGCCGAGATCCTCCGGGCGGCGGTGCGCGCCCGCCTCAACATCCTGATCTCCGGGGGTACCGGCGCCGGCAAGACCACGCTGCTGAACGTCCTCTCCAACGCCATCCCGAACACCGAGCGCATCATCACCATCGAGGATTCGGCGGAGCTGCAGCTTCAGCAGGAGCACGTCGTCCGGCTGGAGACGCGCCCGCCGAACATCGAGGGGCAGGGTGCCGTCACCCAGCGGGACCTGGTCCGGAACGCGCTCCGGATGCGGCCGGACCGGATCGTGGTCGGGGAGGTCCGGGGCCCCGAGGTCCTCGACATGCTGCAGGCCATGAACACCGGCCACGACGGCTCGCTGTCCACGGTCCACGCCAACTCGACGCGCGACGCCCTGTCCCGCATCGAGACCATGGTGCTGATGGCGGGCATCGCCCTGCCCATCCGGGCCATGCGCGACTACATCGCCTCGGCCCTGAACGTGGTGGTCCACCTGGCGCGTCTGTCCGACGGGAGCCGCAAGGTGACGCGGGTGACGGAGATCGTCGGCATGGAGGAGGACGTCATCACCACCCAGGACATCTTCGTCTTCGAGCAGGAAGGCGTGGACGCCGACGGGCGGGTGGTCGGCTTCCACCGGGCCACCGGGGTGCGGCCCAAGTTCACCGAGCGGCTGGTGCGGGCCGGCATCCACCTCGGACCCGAGGTGTTCGATCCCACCCGGCGACAGGCGGCCCGGTGATGCTGCCTCTGGTCGCCGCCGGGCTGGTGTTCCTGGCCGTCGTGGTGGGCCTGACCGGGCTCTGGTGGGCCCTGCAGTCCGAC
>DATLZL010000100.1:0-20143 GCA_035574035.1 Binatia bacterium
CCCCCGCCCCTCGGGGTAACCCGCCTCGCGCAGGAGGGTGCGCGCGCGGTCGGGATCGTAGGCATAGCCCCGCAGCTCGGGATTGAAGCCCTGCGTGCCGGGCGGCAGGATGCCGCGGGCGGGAACGAAGCGGCCGTGAAAGGCCTCCTCGATCACCGCCTCCCGATTGATCGCGTGGACGAACGCCTGCCGCACCCGCCGATCGTCGAGCGGCTTGATCGCGGTGTTGATACCGTAGAACCGGACGCTGATCATCGGGCGCTTCACGTAGACGTGATCGCGGGCAGCCACGATCTGACGGTAATTCCGGGTGGGAAGCGGAGCGTCTTCCAGATTCCCCCCCCGGAACTCGTCGTACGTCGACTCCCACCGCTCGCCGGGGTAGATCCGGTAGACGACGCCGGCGAGCCGCGGCGCACCGTCGAAGTAGTCGGGGTTGGCGGCGAGGTGGATCTCGCGCCCGCGGTCCCAACGGACGAACCGGAACGGCCCGGTGCCCACGGGCTGCATCCCGAAGGCCTCCTCGTCCCGTTCGACCACGTCCCTCGGGACGATCTTGGCGTGGCCGGCTGCCAGCACCGACACGAACGGCCCCTGAGCCTCGGCGAGCACGACCCGGACCGTGTACCGGTCGGGCGCCGACAGCCCGGCCACGTACCTGGCCCGTCCCTCCCGGAACTCGCGGGCTCCGGCCACGGTGGCGAAAAGGTCAGCTGCTCCGGACTTCGTCTTCGGATCCAGAATCCGCGTGAAGGAGTACACCACGTCGTCTGCGGTCAGCTCCCGCCCGTGGTGGAACTTCACGCCCTTCCGGAGCGTGAAGGTCCAGGTCAGCCCGTCGCGCGACGCCCTCCAGAACTCGGCCAAAGCCGGCGCGATCGTCAGCGTCCGGTCGAACTGCACCAAGCCGTCGAAGATCTGCTGGGAGACCGATCGACTGTACACGTCACTGATCTTGGCCGGGTCAAGCGTCTCAGGGTCGTGTCCCAGCGGGCGACGGTAAATACTGCCGCCCGGGTCTCCCGCGCGACCGGCGCCAACATCGGCGGCACCCATCTGAATGGCGATCAGCAAACAGACGAGAGCGACTGAGCGAACGGAGGCACGAACTCCTCCGCCCGATCCAGTCGCTCTCGGGTGACGAGTCACCCGCACGGCGCCGCCTTGGCGGCCCGGCAAGCCGTGACGGTTAGATCCCGCCCCCGTCCGCGGTGCCGATGGCCTGGAAGACCTGCGAGCCTGTCGTCCCGGACTCGATCACGGGAGCCGCGAGCAGGACCGCCGCCAGCGCGAGTACCACCGCCCATACTTTCTTCATCGCTCTCCTCCTTGTTGGCTTCGGGGCCCTCCCCATGAGGGCCACCGGTCGCCGGGCGGAGAGCAACAACCCGGCCAACGCCGGGCGCGAGGCGGCTCGGCTCGCACCCCGCTGTTTCCGGCCAGTTTCGCAGGAGGCGGCCACCGGGGCGGCCGGGACCAGCGACCGGCGCCTGCCCGATCGCGGGCGCCGCGTCCCCTTCGGTCGGGCTCAGGCGGCCGAACATGCCGTCACCGCGAGGCTTTCCGCGCGCTGCACAGGACCTGTGCAAGGTGCACAGGAACAGGGCGGCTACTCGTCACCGGCGGCGCCGGCCAGCCCCCAGCGGCTCAGCATCAGGGTGAGCGAGTTCCGGTGCACGCCCAGGATGCGGGCCGCCTCGCTCCGGTTCCACCGCACGCGCTCGAGCACCCGCAGCACGATCTGCCGCTGGAACTCCTCGGTCGCCCGCTTGAGCGGCAGTGCCGGCGTCTCCCCCATCCCGGCCCGCGGCTCCGGGACTAGCAGGTCGAGCGGCAGGTCGTTGACGCTGATCATCGGGCCCTCGACCACCGCCACCAGCCGCTCCACGATGTTCTGGAACTCGCGGACGTTGCCCGGCCAGGCATACTGGGTCAGCACGGTCAGCGCCTCGGGCGTGAATCCCTCGATCCGGCGGTTCAGCGCCCGGCTGAACCGGCGCACGAAGTGCGCGGCCAGGAGCGGGATGTCCTCGCGCCGGCGCCGCAGCGGGGGCACGACGACCGGCATGACGCTGAGCCGGTAGTAAAGGTCCTCCCGGAACTTCCCCTCCGCCACCGCCTGTCGCAGATCCACATTGGTGGCCGCGATGAAGCGCACGTCGATCCGGATCGGCCGGGTGCCGCCGACCCGTTCGATCTCCCGCTCCTGGAGGACCCGCAGCAGCTTGGCCTGCAGCCCGGGCTTGAGCGAGCTGATCTCGTCGAGGAAGAGGGTGCCCCCCTGGGCGAGCTCGAAGCGCCCGAGCTTGCGCTGGTGGGCGCCGGTGAAGGCGCCTCGCTCGTGGCCGAACAGCTCGGACTCCATCAGCGTCTCGGCCAGCGCGGCCGGATTGACGGCGACGAAGGGCCGGTCGCGCCGTGGCCCCTGGCGGTGGATGGCTCGCGCCACGAGCTCCTTGCCGGTGCCACTCTCGCCCGTGATCAGCACCGTCGCCGTCGTTCGCGCCGCCTGGCCGATCAGCCGGTACAGTCTCATCATCTCCGGATGCTGCCCGACCAGCTCGTCGAAGTCGTGGCGGCGCTCGAGCTCGGCCCGCAACACCGCCACTTCCCGCTCCAGCGACCGTCGCTCCAGGGCCCGCCGCACCAGCACCAGCAGCTCGTCTTCGTCGAACGGCTTGGTGACGTAATCGAACGCACCCAGCTTCATGGCCGCCACCGCGGTGCGCACCGTCTTCACCGCCGTCACCAGGATGACCTCGATGCTCTCGTCAACGGCCTTGACGCGCTCGAGCACCTCGATCCCGTCCATCTCCGGCAGGCGGATGTCGAGCAGGATGAGGTCCACCGGCTGCGCGCGCAGGACCTCGAGCGCTCGGCGGCCGTCGGCGGCCTCGAGCAGGTCGTACTGCTCCTCCAGGGCCAGCCGGAACGCCTCGCGAACTCCGGGATCGTCATCCACGATCAGGATGACGGGCCGCGTCGCCGCCGTCTCGCCCTCGGGCCGGAGCGCCATGGCCCGAGCACTCTACCACTGTCGGCGGACGGACCCGAAGCCGGGCGCCGACCGGTCAGGCGCGGACATCCACCACGATCTCGCGCTCCCGGGGGCCGTCGCACTCGACCAGGGCGATGCCCTGCCAGGTGCCGAGCAGCAGGCGCCCGTCGCGGACCGGGATCGTCTCGGACGGCCCGAGGACGGCCGCCTTCAGGTGGGCGGCGCCGTTGTCATCCACCTTGTCGTGCTCCCAGACGCCTTCCGGGAAGAGCTTGTCCAGGGCGGCGACCAGGTCCAGGCGAAACCCAGGGTCGGCGTTCTCGTTGATCACGATGGCGGCGGTGGCGTGCCGCACGAACACCGTGCACACGCCCTCCGCCACTCCTGCCCGACGCACCACCTCGGCCACCTGCGCCGTCACATCGACGACCTCGGACTTCCGGCGCGTCCACACGCGGAGGGTCTCCATCACGGCCTCCATTGTAGGGCGACCGGACACGGAGACGAACGACCCCTACAGGCGCCCCCGGTTGGGTCCGGTGGAAACTCGGCCCGGCGGCCGTGCTGTACGACTTTTCGCACATTGATCCGACCCCGGCCCGGTCCGACAATCGCCCGGTGCTCGCGGAGGTGCTGTCGGCCGCGCTCTACGGGGTGGAAGCCCTGCTGGTTCGCGTCGAGGTCGACGTCTTCACCGGCCTGCCGGCGTTCACGACGGTCGGGCTGCCCGATTCCGCGGTCCGGGAAAGCCGCGAGCGCGTCCGCACCGCCATCCGAAACGCCGGCTACCCGTTCCCGAACGACCGCATCACCGTGAACCTCGCCCCGGCCGGCCTGCGCAAGGAGGGCGCCGCGTTCGACCTGCCCATCGCGCTCGGCATCCTGACCGCGACCGGCCACATCAAGAAAAACGACCCCTCGTATGCGGTCGTCGGCGAGCTGGCTCTCGACGGCCAGATCCAGCCCGTTCGCGGCGTGTTGGCCGTGGGCCTGGCCTGCCGGCGGCAGCGGGTGTCCACCTTGCTGGTGCCGGCGGCGAACCGAGCCGAGGCCAGTGCCGTCGCCGGGCTGAAGGTGCTGCCCGTCTCCACGCTGCGCGACGCGGTCGCGATCCTCAACGGCGAGCCGGTGGCTCCGCGGCCGGAGCCGGACGGGTCGCCGCCGCCGGCCGCCGGACCCGACGAGGACCTCGCCGACATTCGCGGGCAATCCTTCGCCAAGCGGGCCCTGGAGATCGCCGCCGCCGGATCGCACAACCTGCTGCTCGTCGGGCCGCCGGGCGCCGGTAAGACCATGCTGGCCCGTCGCCTGCCGGGGATCCTGCCGCCGCTCACGCCGGACGAGGCGCTGGAGGTCTCAGTCATCTGGAGCGTCGCCGGCCTGCTCGGCGCCCGCGGGGGGCTGGTCCGGGCGCGACCGTTCCGCGCCCCCCATCACACGATTTCGGTTCCGGGCCTGATCGGCGGCGGCAGCCCCCCACACCCGGGCGAGGTCACGCTCGCCCACCGCGGGGTCCTGTTCCTCGACGAGCTCCCCGAGTTCCAGCAGCACGTTCTCGAGTCGCTGCGCCAGCCGCTCGAGGACGGCCGGGTCAGCATCGCCCGGGCGACGGGCGTCGGAGACTTTCCCGCTCGCTTCCAGCTGGTGGGCGCCGCCAATCCCTGCCGCCGAGGCTGCCCGGCTCTCGATCGGTGCCTCTGCACCCCGGCCGAGCGCCAGCGTTACCTTGGCCGCATCTCCCGCCCGCTCCTCGATCGCATCGACCTGCACGTCGAACTGCCCGCGCTACCGGCCGAGGAGCTGGAGGCGGGCCCGGGCGGCGAGAGCTCCTTGGCCGTCCGGGCCCGCGTGGTGCGCGCCCGCGAGCGGCAGCTCGAACGTTTGCGGACACTCGGCGTGAGGACCAACGCGGAGATCGCGTCCCGGCACGTGCGCCGCTTCTGCGAGCCCTCGGCCGAAGGCCGCCGGCTGCTGGCGCTGGCCGTCAGCCGACTCGGCCTCTCGGCGCGTGGCCACGACCGGATCTTGAAGGTGGCCCGGACGATCGCCGACCTCGAGCCGAGCGAGTCGATCCGGACCGAGCACGTGGCCGAGGCGGTTCAGCTCCGGAACCTCGACCGCCAGTGGCGGAGTTGACGGACGGCGTCGTGATCGGCTACGCCGCCCGATCCTCGCGCCGGGCCGCGTGGCGCGCTGCCGCCGGACGCCACCACGCCGCCGCCGCGACCCCGACCGCCGCTCCAAGCGCGACGATCGCGGTGAGTACGGACGGGACGTGGATGCCGAGCTGCGCGTCGACGGAGTAGAGGCCGGGACCGGCCAGTGCGACCGCCAGCGCCACGGCCATGTTGGTCAGCGGGAGCTCGGCGCCGCCACTGGTGACCCAGATCGGCTTGCCGGCATGGGCGAGCACCCACGCAGTAGCCATTGCCGCCATGATGCCGATCGGTCCCAGCGGGTTCAGCAGTCCGAGGGCCAGGAGGAGGCCGCCGCCGAACTCGGCCAGGCCGGCTAGGACCGCCCAGCCCTTGCCCGGGCGAAGCCCCAGGGACTCGAGCCAGCCCGCGGTTCCGCTCAGACCGTGTCCGCCGAACCAGCCGAACAGCTTCTGCGATCCGTGGCCCATCAGCAGCCCGCCGGTGACCAGTCTCAGGACGAGCAACCCCAGATCCAGCATCGCCGCGCCCTCCATCGCCGTTTGCTCACTTCCTCGGCGTCAAGCGTCGCGCCGGCGCCGCGGCGGGCACGTGGAGCATCAGCATCCAGCTGACGACGCCGCCGACCAGCACGCCGACCGCGACCTTGAGGACAAGGTACGCGTACGCTGCGGCCACCGCAATCTGTTCCGGGGTGAGGCCGAACGGCATCCGGTGCATCGAGGCGAGAGACGGGAACAACGCCAACGCGATGGCCGCCAGGCTCGCCCCCAGATGGCCGATCCCGAAGGGGCGTCCCAGCCACAGCAGGCTCTGCGTCGTCACGACGGCGGCCACCAGGCTCAGGAACACGCCCAGCCGGCCCAGATGGACAGGGACGGCGGGGTCGATCAGCGGGGCCAGGATATCGAACCGTTCGCCGGCGCTGACGAGCCAGGCCACCGCGGCCGGCAGCGCGATGCACGCGGCGAATCCCGTGAGTGCCGCCATCCACCGGCGCAGCACGGCCCCGATGCGGCGCAGGGGTTCCCACGGATCGCGGTCGAGGTCGTCGGGATCGAGGTCGTGGTCCAGCTCGCGCTCGAGCACGCTCATGTGCCCCTCCGGGCTCGGAAGTCGACGTTCTCGCGGACCCACTTCCACAGGCGCTCCTGCCCGGCCGGATCCGCGTCGGGCAGCAACTGGGCCCGCCAGCCTTTCATGACGACGTCGTCCACCGTCCATAGCCGCACGCGCTGGCGCGGGACGAGGGTGCGCCAGCGTTCGGCGACGGGCGGGCTGGGATAGGCCAGGCGGAGCGTCACCCGGCGGGCCAGGTACTCCAGGGGCGCCAGGTCGATCGCCCGGTAGGCTGCCGGCGAGCCCGCCTCCACGCCCGGCGCCGGGTCGGGCACGCCGTCGGTCACGATCAGGATCGTCACGGGCCTCAACAGCAGGTTCCGCTCCTTGGTGATCTGCGCCACCCGGCGGAAGAAGGCGTTGAAGTCGGTGAGCGTGTCCGTCGGGGGGAACCACACCCGCAGGTCGGCCTCGATCTGGGCCGCCGACTTGCCGACGAAGTCGTGCAGCGGGCGGAACGCCTTGGGCTCGTCGGTCTGCCGGCCCCCGACCGCCGCCACGAAGAGGTCGCGCGGCCGCTGCAGACCGCCCAAACCTTCCAGGTGGCCGTGGATGTACAGGGCCAGGAAGCTCAACGCGTCGTCGTACCCGGCGCGCTGGAACGAGCCGCTGGTATCCAACCCGATGAAGAGGGTCTGGCGCGCCGCCCGCTCGCGCGGCTCGGCCCAAGCCAGGCCCCCCACCCCCGCCGCCGCGAGGCCGACGAGGAGCCCGATCAGCACTCGCCGGTTCATAGGCTGGCCTGCTTCCGCGGCTGCAGCGAGAGACCGCCCAGCAATTCCCGGGTCTCGGTCACTTCCTTGAGGCTCCGGAACGGCAGGCTGAAGACCGGCCGGCCGGTGGTCAGGATGGTGGCGAAGTTCAAGGCGGCGCCGAGGAGGTGGAGCACAGGCAGCGCGAGGTACTCCAGCAGCTGCTCGCCCCGCTCGTGAAGCCAGGCGATCTCCCGGCGGAAGTCCTCCAGTCCGGGCCTCCACCAGGCCCGCGGATCCCCGCCGACCGCGGCCAGCGACGACCCGCCCGCCTCCCCGATGGGCTGCCGGGCGATGAAGGCCAGCAGCGGGGGCGTCCCGTACTGCCCGAACAGAAACCAGGTCATGCCGCGGACACCGATCCACCCGAAGGCGGCCAGCAGCAGCGTGGACGCCAGCCCCATGCGCACGCCCGTCTCTTGAGCGATCCAGGGCGTGAGGGAATCGACCAGTTCCCGGTAGAGGAACATCACCTCGAAGAACATCACGAAGAGCTCCACCAGGACGATCTGGGCCAGGAACCGGAACGTGCGCGTGCGGGCGGCGTCCACGAGAGCCTGCACGCAAGCGAAGCTGCCCAGGATCAGCATGAGCAGCAGCACGTACAGCACGGGGCTGGTGAGGGCCGGCACCTCGTCAGCCCCGACCAGGTCGGCGAGCACCTCGGCCACCGACGGATAGAGGGTGTAGGCGAAGACGGCCGCCTCCAGCGCGCACCAGAGGATCAGCATCGCGAAGGCGACCCACGGGACACCCGGTTGCAGGTAGCTGCGGGTGACCAGGCTGGTGACCGCCAGCGGAGCGCCCGCCACGTGGCGGATCAGGCCGGCCACCAGGCGGACGGCCAGGTGGGCGAGACTGAGCAGCCAGCCGGCGCTGACGGCGACCAGACGGAGGAGGCCCATCCAGTAGAGCCAGACGACCCGGGCTGCGTCCCACCAGGCGAGCAGGAGCAGCGAGATGAACCGCCCGCGGGCGCTGCGGAACGGCAACGTGTAGAGCGCCAGCTGGGTGCACCAGATAGCGACCATGCCCAGCATGGCGGGAAAGAGCAGGAGCACGAACTTTCCGGTCGTTGCCCACGGGGACGCCGACTCGGCGAAGAACTCCACCAGGGCCTGCTGCAGCCGCGGCACCCAGGCGACCGGCGCGGCCAGCAGACTCACGACCTCACGCCACCCGTCGGGCAACCTGGACAGCATCTCCTCGATCATGACGTCCTCCTGGTGCCCGGGACCTCGCGGCGGCCGTCGAGTCGCACCTCGCGACCCAGACGCCGCAGGATCCGGGCGACGTACCGGCGCGTCTCCCGGTAGGGAGGCACGCCGCCGTAGAACTGCACCGCTCCCTCGCCGGCGTTGTACGCGGCGAGGACCAGCGGGAGATCCCCGTCGAAGCGGTCGATGAGCCGGCGCAGGTGTCGCACCCCGGCGTCGATGTTCTCGTAGGGGTCGAACGCGTCGTCGACGTCCAGGCTCGACGCGGTGACCGGCATGAGCTGCATGAGGCCGCGCGCCCCGCGCGGGGACACGGCGTACGGGTCGAAGCTCGACTCAGCTTCCACGATGGCCAGGACCAGTTCGGGCGGAACCCCGTGGCGCAGTGCGGCCGCACGGATGTAGGCCCGGATGTCCCGGCGCGTCAGCGCCGGCGGCGCCGGCGCCGGCTCCACCATCGCACCGTCGAGCTCCGGGCGACGGGGTACCCGAGCATCCAGAGACCGCAGGGACAGTCGGTACGCCGGGAGCAGGGTCAGGGCAAGGACTCCGAGCCCGAGCACCTGCCGTCGACCGATGCCCGACTCGGGACCTCTGCCTCTCGGCGTCCTGCCTCTCACGGTCCTGTCCATAACCCTCCTCGGCGTTCGTGAATGTTCGGGATGGCCCAGCAGGACGGGGTGAGCAGCGCCCCTTGCCGGGGCAACGGGAATGCCACCGCCGGGTGAGACGCTTTTGGTTTGGGTTGTCGGAGACTTACGGCCGCCGACCCCTGCTCCCCGGCCGGGGTCCGGGCGTCATCGGACGGACACTCCGTGCCAGTGCGACCCGGCCCGCGGCGCCCGCACGAAACCGCCCGAGATCACCATGCGAAAATGGGCCGCCCGCGCGACGCGGTCTGCGGAGGACTGGCATGCCCCGGCCTGTGCTGGCCATCATCGACGTGCAGGAACGGCTGTTCAGCGCCATGGACGCCGAGCGCCGGGAGTTGATGATCGGCAACCTGAAGATCCTGGCCACCGCAGCCCGGCGTCTGGATCACCCGGTCGTGCTCACCGAGCAGTATCCCCGCGGTCTGGGTCGGACCCTGCCCGAGCTGCAGGCGCTGCTGCCCGACGTCACGCCGCTCGAGAAGACGGCCTTTTCCTGCGTGCGGGCTCCGGGCTTCCAGGATCAGGTCCAAGCACTCGGCGCCGATCCGGTCGTGCTGGCCGGTGTGGAGGCGCACGTGTGCGTGCTGCTGACCGCGCTGGACCTCGTGGCGGCTGGATTGCCGGCGGTCATCGTAGCCGACGCCGTGTGCTCGCGACGGCGCGAGAGCGTCGAGCTGGCGCTCGCCCAGGCGCGCCAGGCCGGGATCGTGGTGACCTCGACCGAGACCCTGGTCTTCCAGTGGCTGGGCCACGCCGATACCCCGGCCTTCCGGGAGATCGCCAAGCTGCTGCGTTGAAGCGGGACGCCGAGCGCCTCGCTGGCGGGGGCGAGGCGGTCAGGTCAGAGCCGCGGACGCGGCGGAATGTTCGTGTAGACGACCGTCCCGTCCCGGTCCAGTCGCCGGTAGACGGTCGAGGGCATGGGGGCCGGCAAGGCGACCGCCGGCGATCCGCTGAAGTAGCGGAGGACGCGCGCGACGTAGTCCCGCGTTTCCGGGTAGGGAGGAATGCCGCCGTAGGCGAGCACGGCCTGCTCCCCGGCGTTGTAGGCCGCCAGCGCCAGCGCCAGGTCGCTCGAGAACCGTTCGAGCAGCGCCCGCAGGTGTCGCACGCCCCCGTCGATGTTCTCGGCCGGATCGAACACGTCGCGCACCCCGAGCGCCGAGGCCGTCGTGGGCATCAGCTGCATGAGGCCGCGGGCTCCTTTGGGCGAGACGGCGCGTGGGTTGAACGCCGACTCGGCGCGGATGACCGCCGCGATCAGGGACTCGGGCACGCCATAGCGCCGGGCGGCGGCCAGGATCTCGTCCCGGTAACGCACGAGGCCGTTCGGCGGGAGCGTGAGCCACCCGCTCCGGCTGGCACTCGGCGGAGGAGGAGACAGGAATCCGAGGCGCTGGTAGCGCGGGTCCGTCGGCGCGTTGGTGAAGTGCACGGTGCCGTCCGGGGCCACCAAGCGGAACGTCTCGGCCTGCGCGGCCACGGCGCCGGGGAAGACGGCGAGCGCGATCAGGAGGATGGGCCGGGCAAACGGCACGCCGCCATCTTAGCCGAGCCCTTCCCGCCCGGACAAGGCACGGAAAGATACGCGACGTCGATGACTTAGAGCCGAGCGGCGACGCCGGGCAGCACGGCCGCGATCGCCTCGCTCACCGAGTCCACCAGGCGGAAGGTCATCGCCTCCCGGACCGCCGCCGGGACGTCCTCCTGCAAATTCTTTTCGTTCCGCCGCGGCAGCACCACCGTCCGCACGCCGGCCCGGTGAGCCGCCAGCACCTTCTCCTTGATCCCTCCGACCGGCAGCACGCGGCCGGAGAGGCTCACTTCTCCGGTCATCGCGACCCCGGCCTCCACCGGGCGGCCGGTCAGCAGGGAGACGAGGGCGACGGTCATGGTGAGGCCGGCCGAGGGACCGTCCTTGGGAATGGCGCCCGCCGGAACGTGAATGTGGATGTCCGACGAGGCCCAAAAGTCGGACGCGATCCCAAGCTCCTCGGTGTGGGAGCGCACCCACGACAGCGCGGCCTGGGCCGATTCCTTCATGACATCCCCCAGCTGCCCGGTGAGGGTCAGCGAGCCCTTGCCGGCCATGCGGGTCGCCTCGACGTAGAGCAGGTCGCCGCCGGCCGGCGTCCAGGCCAGTCCCGGCACGACACCCGGCACCCGTGTCCGTTCTTCCAGTTCCTCGTACTCGAAGCGCGGGACCCCGAGAAACGCAGTGACGAGGTCGGGCGTGACCCGCACCGGGCCGCCGTCGCCTTCGGCCCGACGGCGGGCGATCTTCCGGCAGACACCGGCAATCTCCCGCTCGAGGTTCCGCACGCCGGCCTCGCGCGTATAGCCGCGGATGATGAGCCGGATCGCTTCCGGCGTGAAGGTCACGTCCCCGTCGGCGCCCAGCCCATGCTCGCGCATCTGGCGCGGCACCAGGTGCCGCGTCGCGATCTGGACCTTCTCCTCCTCCGTGTAGCCCGCGAGGTGGAGAACTTCCATCCGGTCCCGCAGGGGGGCCGGCACGGCGTCGATGACGTTGGCGGTCGTGACGAACAGCACCCGAGACAGGTCGAACGCGACGTCGAGGTAGTGGTCACGGAACGTCGCGTTCTGCTCGGGATCGAGCACTTCCAGCAGCGCCGACGCCGGATCGCCCCGGAAATCCATGCCGAGCTTGTCGATCTCGTCCAGCATGAACACCGGGTTGCGGGTGCCGGCGCGACGCAACCCCTGGACGATCTGGCCGGGCAAGGCGCCGATGTAGGTGCGCCGGTGGCCGCGGATCTCGGCCTCGTCGCGCATGCCGCCCAGCGAGATCCGGTGGAAGCGGCGCCCCAGCGCCCGCGCGATCGAGCGGCCGAGCGAGGTCTTGCCGACACCGGGCGGGCCGACGAAGCAGAGGATCGGGTCCTTGCCCTCCGGGCGGATCTTCTTCACCGCGAGGTACTCCAGGATCCGCTCCTTGATCTTCTCGAGGCCCTCGTGATCCTCGTCCAGGATCCGCCGGGCCCGGTCGACGTCGATTTCATCCCGCGTCTCTTGCTGCCACGGCATGGCCAGCAGCCAGTCCAGGTAGGTCCGCGCCACTGTGTACTCGGCGGCCGCGGGCGGCATCTTGGCCAGCCGGTCCAGCTCGCGCATGGCCTCCCGGTAGGCCTCCTCGGTCATGCCCGCCTTCTCGATCCGCTCCCGCAGCGTGTCGAGCTCCTGGGTCCGCTCGTCGCGCTCGCCCAGCTCCTTCTGGATCGCCTTCAGCTGCTCGCGGAGCACGTACTCGCGCTGGGTCCGCGACATCTCGGACTGGACCTCGGACTGGATCTTGGAGCCCAGCTCCAGGACGTCGGCCTCCTTGGCCAGGGCGGCCACCAGCTTCCGGAGCCGGAGTTTCACGTCGGCCGCCTCGAGCAGCTCCTGCTTGAGCGCGAGCGGCAGCGTGGGCAGGGAAGCCGCCACGACGTCGGCCAGCGCGCCGCTCGTCTCGGCGCCGTCGACCACGTTGGCGAGCTCGTCGGGGAGCGCGGGCGAGAGCGACACGACCTTCTGGAACAGGGAGCGGGCGCTCCGGACGAGGGCTTCGGCCTCGACGTCCTGCTCGCCCGGAAGCACGTCCTCGATCGTCTCCACCCGGGCGCGCAGGTAGGGTCGAGTCTCCAGGACCTCGACCAGGCGCAGTCGGGTGAGGCCCTGCACCACCAGGCGCAGCGTCCCGTCCGGCTGCTTCAAGACCCGGTGGATCATCACCAGGGTGCCGACGGGATGGAGCCCCTCGGCCCCCGGCTCCTCTTCGGCCGGGTCGCGCTGCATGACCACGCCGACCAGCCGGCCCCCCTGCGCCGCCTCCTCGATCAGGCGGACCGACGAGGCGCGCCCGGCCGCCAGCGGAACGACGGCGTGCGGGAAGACGACCGCCGCCCGCAGCGGCAGCACCGGCACGATGTCGGGCACCGGCCGCTCGGAAGTCTCCTTGAGTTCAGCCATCACGCTTCCTCGTGCTCTCCCCTTCGCGGATTTGACGGCGGGCGCGAACGAGCGCGGGCGTTCGCCTAGAAGAGATCGACGGGCTGGAGGTGCCCCGAGGCGGCCCGTACGAGTGCCTCGCGGGGCTCGGCCGGGGCCGGCGTGCCGTCAGGGCGCCGGTCACCGCTCTCGCGGATGTACGCCAGCAAATCCTCGATCTGCTTCTGCATCTCGATCATTCGCCGTCTCATCTTTAGGATGATCTCGACCCCGGCCAGATTCACCCCGAGGTCGCGGGTGAGCCGCAGGAGCCGGGCCAGCTCTTCCACGTCCTCCTGCGAGTACAGCCGGGTGCGCCCCTCGGTCCGGCTCGGCCGCAGCAGTCCCTTCTTCTCGTAGAACCGCAGCGTCTGCGGGTGGACCTTCAGCATGTCGGCGACCACGCCGATCATGTAGAGCGGCTTCCCGCGGTCCGTCATGCTGCCCCCCCGGCGTAGCGATCGAGGCCCTCCCGGACGGTCACGGGCACCAACCGCTCCAGCTCCCGAACCAGCTCGTCGGTCCGGCTGTCCAGGCCCTTCGGCATCTCGATCTGGACGGTGACGTACAGGTCACCGATGCCTTCGCCGCTGAGCCGCGGCAGCCCATGACCCCGGAGCCGGAACTTCTCCCCGGCCCGGGTACCCGGCGGCACCACCAGCACCGTCTCTCCCAGCGGCGTCGGGATGCGGATCCGGGCTCCCCGCAGGGCCTCCCAGACGCTGATCGGCACGACGCAGTCCACCCCCTCGCCGTGCCGACGGAAGAACGGATGCTCGCGCACCCGCGTGTTGACGACCAGGTCGCCGCGCGGGCCGCCGAACGGTCCTGCACTGCCCTCGCCGGGCACCCGGATCTGGGTTCCGGAGTCCACGCCGGCCGGGATGTGGACCGGCACCCGGTCCACCGCCCGCCGCACGCCGCGGCCCTGGCAGACGCGGCATACGCCCTCGGCCGTCGTCCCTCCGGCCCCGCACGCGGCGCACGGAGAGAAGCGCGCCACGTCGAGTGAGAGCGACACCCCCCGGGCGGCGTCGGCGAACGTCAGCTCGACCGTCGCGTGGACGTCCTCTCCGCGGCGCCCCGCGGTCAGGGCTCCCGGCCGCAGGTGCCCGAACCGGTCGTAGAGCGCCCGGGCCTCCGGATCGCTCAGGATCCGGTACGCCTCGGCGATCTCCTCGAAGAGCGCCTGGGCCTGGGCGTCCCAGAAGTTGACGTCCGGCGAGTACTGCCGCGCGAGCCGCCGGTAGGCCTGACGGATCTCGCGCGGCCCCGCCGTGGCCGCGACGCCGAGTACCGCGTAGTAGTCCCGCGGCATACGTTCACCCCGCCGTCGGAACTCTCAGCGCCCGGCTCAGCGCTTGTCGCCGAGGTCCTCGAACTCCGCGTCCACGACCTCGCCCTCCTTAGGTCCCCCGGGCGCCCCGCCGGCCTGGCCCTCGGGACCCGGGCCGCCCTGCGGCTGCGCCTGCCGATACATCGCCTCGGCCAGCTTGTGCGAGGCCCGGGTAAGGCTCTCCTGGGCGCGCCGGATACGTTCCATATCCTCGCCCTTGAGGGCCTCCTTGGCCTCGGCCAGGGCGTCCTCGACGGCCTTGCGGTCGGCGTCGGTCAGCTTGGACCCGTGCTCGCCCAGCGTGCGCTCGGTGGCGTACACGAGCGAGTCGGTCTGGTTGCGCAGCTCGATCTCCTGCTTCCGCCGCGAATCCTCCGCGGCGTGAGCCTCGGCGTCCTTCACCATCCGCTCGATCTCGTCCTTGGTGAGGCCGGACGAGGCCGTGATCGTGATCGCCTGCTGCTTCCCGGTCGCCATGTCACGGGCCGAGACGTTCAGAATGCCGTTGGCGTCGATGTCGAACGTCACCTCGATCTGCGGCACCCCGCGCGGCGCCGGCGGGATTCCGACCAGGTGGAACTTGCCCAGCGTCCGGTTGTCCCGCGCCATCGGCCGCTCGCCCTGGAGCACGTGGACCTCGACCGACGTCTGGTTGTCGGCGGCGGTGGTGAAGACCTCGCTCTTCTTGGTCGGGATCGTCGTGTTCCGCGGGATCAGCACCGTCATCACGCCGCCCAGGGTCTCGATGCCGAGCGACAGCGGGGTGACGTCGAGCAGAAGCAGGTCCTTGACCTCTCCGGCCAGTACCGCCGCCTGGATCGCGGCGCCCACCGCCACCACCTCGTCGGGATTGACGCCCTTGTGCGGCTCCTTGCCGAACAGCTGCTTGACGACCTCCTGCACCTTCGGCATCCGGGTCTGGCCGCCGACCAGCACCACCTCGTCGATGTCCTTGGGCGTCACACCGGCGTCCTGCATCGCCTGGCGGCAGGGCCCGAGCGTCCGCTCGATGAGGTCGGCGACCAGGGCCTCGAGCTTGGCCCGGGTCAGCGTCATGACGAGGTGCTTGGGCCCGCTGGCGTCAGCGGTGATGAACGGCAGGTTGATCTCCGTCTGGAGCGCCGTGCTCAGCTCGATCTTGGCTCGCTCGGCCGCCTCCTTGAGGCGCTGCAGCGCCATGCGGTCCTTGCGGAGATCGATGCCGTGCTCCCTCTTGAATTCCTCGGCGATCCAGTCGATGATCCGCTGGTCGAAGTCGTCCCCACCGAGGTGCGTGTCGCCGTTGGTCGCCTTCACCTCGAACACGCCCTCGCCGATCTCCAGGATCGAGATGTCGAACGTACCGCCGCCGAGGTCGTACACGGCGATCGTCTGGTCCTTCTTCTTGTCCAGCCCGTACGCCAGGGAGGCCGCCGTCGGCTCGTTGATGGTGCGCAAGACTTCCAGGCCGGCGATTCGACCGGCGTCCTTGGTCGCCTGCCGCTGGCTGTCGTTGAAGTAGGCGGGAACGGTGATGACCGCCTGGCTCACCTTCTCCCCCAGGTAGGCCTCGGCCGCCTCCTTCAGCTTGCGCAGGATCATGGCCGAGATCTCGGGCGGCGCGTACTGCTTGCCTCGGATCTCGACCCGGGCGTCGCCGTTGGGCGCCTTCACCACCTTGTACGGCACGAGCTTGATCTCGTTGAGGACCTCGTCGTAGCGCCGACCCATGAACCGCTTGATGGAGAACACGGTGTTCTCCGGGTTCGTGATCGCCTGGCGCTTGGCCACCTGGCCGACGAGGATCTCGCCATCCTTGGTGAACGCCACCACCGACGGCGTGAGCCGGCTGCCCTCCTGGTTGGCGATCACGACGGGATTGCCGCCCTCGACGACCGCCACGACGGAGTTGGTCGTCCCGAGGTCGATACCGATCACTTTGGCCATGTCCGTGCTCTCCTTCCCTGCGCGTCGCGACTCCCGGCGCTGCGCCCGGAACGGTTGGAGGGGGCCGGGCGGCCCCCTCCGCTCCGCCGGACCGTCTCTTACAGGATGTCGATCTTGATCTCCTTCGGCTTGACCTCCTCCGCCTTCGGCAGCCGGATCTCCAGCACGCCGTCACGGTAGGTCGCCTTCACCTTGTCGGCCTGGACGGGAACCGGCAGCGGGATCGCGCGCTCGAACCGGCCGTACACCCGCTCCAGCCGGTGGAAGCTGTCCTCCTTGATCTCCTTGTCCCACTTGCGCTCGCCCTTCACGGTGAGCAGGTCGCCGGTGATGGATACGCTCACGTCCTTCTCCCGCACGCCCGGGACCTCGAAGGCGACGTAGAGGTCGTCACGGGTCTCCCACATGTCGGCGAGCGGGACCCAGAGGCGCTCGCCGGCCTGCACGCTGGTGGGTCGACCGAAGAAGCTGTCGAAGAGTCGGTTCATCTCCTGCTGGATCTCGGTCAACTCGCGAAACGGCTCCCATCGCGACATCGTGGTTCCGAACGGCCGCCAACGCTCCAGTGCCATCCAGGACCCCTCCCTTCGGTTGCTTTTCCCGCGCCTTCTTCTGGCGCGAAATCTTAGCCTGTTCTTTATATATCTGCTGAGTGATTATCTGTCAAGGTGTGCCTGATTTCGCGCGATAAGAGGGGTAGAACCAGGTGGTGGTACCGTTGCGCGGATGCGACGGGGATGCGGCTGTCTGATGCTCGTTCTCGCCGTGGGCGCCCTCGCCGGGGCACTTGTCTGGGCGGCCACGCTGGCCCTTGACGAGCCCGGGCTCCCCCGGGTGACGTGGACGCCGGCGGACCGTAGCAGCGCCGAGAAGAAGCTCGAGACGCTCCGATCATCGCGCGGCCGCCCAGCCGATATCGTCCTGACCGAGCGAGAGCTGACGGCGCTCCTGGCGACCTACCTGGTAGAGCAGGGGGGGCAGGTCACAGACCTGTGGGTCCGCCTCCCGGCGGTCGGCCGAGCACAGGTCGCCATCCGCCTGCCCGCCCGGGCGCTGGCCGAGGAGGTCGGCGTCGCGCCCGTCGTCGACCTTCTGCCAACCGGCTGGGGCCGGCGGCCGCTGGGGCTTCGACTCGAGCTGTCCGTGCGCACCGTGCGCGAGGGGCGCGCCCACGTGCGCCTGCACGTCGAGCGCCTCCACGTGGGACGACTCCCGACGCCGACAGCCATCCACCGCCTCGTGCTGAGCCCGCTCCTGCTGGGCCTCCTGCGGTGGAACCTGCCTCCGGGGGCCGAGACGATAGCCGTGGAGCCTGGACGGCTCATCATCCGCGACACCCGGTAGCCGACCCGTCCGGAACGCCGGGAAGCGCGCCAGAACTCCGCGTCGGAAAAGGCTGTATAATGACGTCGCCCTCGAGTGCCGACATGACCGAGTCCGCCGGTACCCTCTTCGATCGCCTCCTTCACGTCATGGCCAGGCTCCGCGGGCCGGACGGTTGCCCCTGGGACCGAGAGCAGACCGCAGCCTCGCTCAAGCCGTACCTGATCGAGGAGGCGTACGAGGTCCTGGAGGCCCTGGACGCGTCCGACGACGCCCACCTGCAGGAAGAACTCGGCGATCTCCTCTTCCAGGTCGTGTTCCACTGTCAGATCGCGGCCGAGCAGGGGCGCTTCACGATGGCCGATGTGCTGAGTCGCGTGATTGACAAGATGACCCGCCGCCATCCTCACGTGTTCGCGGATGCTGAGGTCCGCACGGCCGGCGAGGCGCTGGCCCAGTGGGAGGCGCTCAAGCAGCAGGAGTCCGCCGCCGAGGGCCGGAAGCGGTCGGTGATCGACGGCATCCCCCGAGCGCTACCGGCGCTGGTGCGGGCGCAGCGCATGCAATCGAAGGCCGCTCGGGTGCGATTCGACTGGCCGGACGCGGTCGGCGCGTGGGAGAAAGTGCAGGAGGAGGTCCGCGAGGCGGGGGAAGCGATCGCCGCCGGCGACCGCGAATGGATCCACGAGGAGCTGGGTGACCTGCTCTTCGCGCTCGTGAACGTGAGCCGGCTCGCTTCAGTGGACGCCGAAGATGCTTTGACGGCAGCGATCGAGAAGTTCCGGCGTCGTTTCACGCACATGGAGGCGGCGCTGAGCGCACGTGGGCAATCGGTGTCCACGGTATCCCCGGAAGAGCTCGAGCACTCCTGGGAGGCCGCCAAGGCCGATGAACGCCGTCGAGACAGGGACGGTCGATGAAGCTCAAGATCGGTCCGGCAACGGTCGCCGTCGAGCGCGGTGACATCACGGACCGGGACGTGGACGCCATCGTGAACCCGGCCAACGCGGCGCTGACCATGGGCGCCGGCGTGGCGGCCGCGATCAAGCGCAAGGGCGGGGTGCTGATCGAAGAAGAAGCGATGCGCCAGGGACCCGTCGAGGTCGGGGAGGCGGTGCTGACCCCGGGCGGCAACCTGGCCGCCACGCACGTGATCCACGCCGTCGTGATGGGCCGGGACCTCAAGACGGACGCGGCGACGATCGCCCGCGCCACGCGGTCGGTCCTGGCCCTGGCCGACAAGCACCGCATCACCTCCATCGCCCTGCCGGCCTTCGGCACCGGCGTGGGTCACGTGCCGGCGCCCGAGTCGGCGGAGGCCATGGTGCGCGAGGTGGTCAACCACTTGAAGGCCGGGCAGTCCAGCCTACGGCGGGTGGTGTTCGTCCTGTACCAGGACGACGCATACCGGGCATTTACGGAGACATTGAAGCGGCTGGGCGGTGTGCAGTAGAAAGGTGGAGTGGCGCAAACGACGCTCGGGCAGCCGGTCAGCCGGCGGCTCGGTGACCTCCTGGTTGCCGAAGGACTCCTCACTCCCGAGCAGCTGCAGCGCGCGCTGACTGAGCAGAAGCACACCGCCGAACGGCTCGGCGCGGTCCTGGTTCGCCTCAAGCTCCTCGGCGAGGAGCAGCTCGCCGGCTTTCTGTCCCGGCAGTATGGCCTGCCGTCCCTCAGCCTCTCCGACCTGGAGATCGACCCCGGTGTGCTGGGACTCGTTCCCGCCGCGGTGGCCGAGAAGCACGACGTCCTGCCGGTGAAGCGGGTAGGGAACACGCTCACCCTGGCCATGGCCGACCCGACCAACGTGCTCGCCCTCGACCAGATCGCCTTCATGACGAACCTTCAGGTGATTCCCGTCGTTGCCTCGCAGGCGGCGATCCGCCGCGCGATCGCGCGCAGCTACCCGGCCGCCCGGCGGACGGCGGCCGGGGCCGACCGGGATGTCGCCGCGGATCGGATCGGCGAGCTGGAGGTGCTCACCGGCGAGCCGCCGGGTGGGTTCGACGTCTTCGAGCTGAAAGAGTCCGCCGACCAGGCCCCGGTCGTGAAGCTCGTGAACGGCGTCCTGGCCGACGCGGTCCAGAGGGGCGCCTCCGACATCCACTGGGAGCCGTACGAGAAGGTGTTCCGGATCCGGTTCCGCATCGACGGCGTCCTGCACGAGATGCTCACGCCGCCCAAGCGGCTGGAGCCGGCCATCATCTCCCGGCTCAAGATCATGGCCAACCTGGACATCGCCGAACGCCGGCTCCCGCAGGACGGCCGCATCAAGCTCCGCGACCACGGCCGGGAGATTGACCTCCGGATCTCCATCCTGCCGACCATCTTCGGCGAGAAGGCCGTCGTCCGGATCCTGGACCGGGACGCGCTCCAGCTCGATCTCACCCGGCTCGGATTCGACCCCTGGTCGCTCGAGCAGTTCCAGAAGGCCATCCACCAGCCCTACGGCATGATCCTCATCACCGGCCCCACCGGGTCGGGCAAAACCACCACCCTCTACTCGGCCATCCAGGCCATCAACACGCCTGGCATCAACATCATGACCGCCGAGGACCCGGTCGAGTACAACCTCCGGGGCGTCAACCAGGTGCAGATCAACGAGGCGGTGGGGCGGACGTTCGCCTCGGCCCTGCGGGCCTTCCTGCGCCAGGACCCGGACGTGATCCTGGT
>DATLZL010000101.1:0-2192 GCA_035574035.1 Binatia bacterium
GCCGGCCCCGGCGGACCGTCGTCGCCGGCGGCCTCGGCACGGTCGCGCTCGCCATGGTGCTGCTCGCGCTGGTCGTCGATCACGCCCCGTCGGCGCCGGCGGTCTGCGCCGGCGTGGTCCTGGTGGCCCTGGCCGCCTGGGCGGTGTGGGGGCCGTCGTTCGCCATGCTGGGCGAGATGTTCGACGAGCGCGAGCTCTCGACCGCCTTCGGGCTCTACAACACCGTCTGCGTGCTGGGCGCGGTGGTGGGCCCGGGGCTGACCGGCTGGGCGCGCGACCTCACCGGATCGTTCGCCGCCGGTTGCTACGCCTCGGCGGCGGTGGCGCTGGCTGGCGGGTTGCTGGCGCTGCGGATCGGCGAGCGGCCGCGGTCCGCCTGACGCCGCCCGCCCGGGAGCGCTCGCGGGGCCGAGGCTATAATCGCCTCGTGGTCCGCCTCGCCGCGGTCCTGCTGATCCTTCTGCTCGTCCCGGTCGGCGCCTGGCTGCCGGGCGTCGTCCTCGGCGCCGACCGCTCGGTCGAGGCACCGCCGGCGCGTCCCGCCGCCGAGGCGGCGGGGGCGCTCCAGGCCACGACCGCCCAGGTCGTGGCGGCGACGCTCGACAACGGCCTGCGCGTGCTCCTGCTCGAGGACCGACGGAGCCCGATCGTGTCGGTGCAGGTGTGGTACCGGGTGGGCTCCCGCAACGAGGTTCGCGGCGCCACCGGCATCGCGCACTTCCTCGAGCACATGATGTTCAAGGGCACGCCGACCCACGGCCCCCGGGAGTTCGCCCGCCTGATCGAGCAGAACGGCGGCCAGGACAACGCCTTCACCTCCCAGGACGTGACCTCGTACTTCGTCAACATCGCCGCCGACAAGCTGGACCTGGTGCTGGCGCTGGAGGCCGACCGGATGCAGCACCTCCTGCTCGACCCCCGGGAGATCGAGTCCGAGCGGGAGGTGGTCATCGAGGAGCGCCGCACGCGGACCGAGGACGATCCGGAAGGGTTCCTGGGCGAGGCCGTGTCGGCGATCGCGTTCCAGGCCCACCCCTACGGCCAGCCCATCATCGGCTGGATGACGGACCTCAAGCGCATCACGCCGGAGGAGATCCGCGCCTTCTACCGGACCTACTACGTCCCGAACAACGCCCTCCTCGTGGCGGTGGGCGACTTCGACGCCGCGCAGGCGCTGGAGAAGGTCCGCCGGCACTTCGGGTCGATCCCCCGCGGCCCCGAGCCGCCGCCGGTCCTGGCGGTGGAGCCGCCCCAGGCCGGCGAGCGCCGGGTGACGGTGAGGCGCCAGGCGCAGCTGCCGATCGTCTACCTGGCCTGGCACGTGCCGAACCAGAAGTCGGAGGACGCCCCGGCGCTGGAGGTGCTCTCGCAGATCCTGTCCGGCGGCCGGGTCTCGCGGCTCTACCGGCACCTGGTCTACGAGCGGCGGCTGGCGCTCGAGGCCGGCGGCGACTACTCGTACTTCTCGCTCGACCCCAACCTCTTCTGGTTCTGGGCCACCGCCATGCCGGGCCAGACGCCCCAGGCGCTGGAGCAGGCGCTGCTGGACGAGATGGAGCGCCTCAAGCAGGAGCCGGTCGGCGACGAGGAGCTCCAGCGCGCCAAGAACCAGATCGAGGCGGCCTTCGTCTTCCAGCAGGACTCCATCTACCGCCGGGCGTCGCTGCTCGCCCGCTTCGAGCTGATCGGCGGCTACCCGCTCCAGGACGGCTATCTGGCCCGCATCCGGGCCGTGAACGCCGCCGACGTGCAGCGGGTGGCGCGGGCCTGGTTCCCTCCCGACCGGAAGAACGTCGGCGTCCTCGTGCCGCTGCCGTGAGCCGGCGGCGGTGGCGACTGGCGGCGCTGGCGGTGCTCGTCGGCGCCGGCGGCGCGGCGGTCGCGGTCTGGATGAGCCAGCGCCTGCACGGCGAGACCGGTGTCATCGCCGTCACCGGCACCGTGGAGGCCACCCAGGTGGACGTCAGCGCCAAGTCCACCGGCCGGGTCGTGGAGCTGGCCGTGCGCGAGGGCGAGCGGGTGGCGCGGGGCCGGCTGATCGCCCGGCTCGACACGGAGTCGCTGGAGGCCGACGTCCGGCGGGCGGAGGCCGCCGTGCGCGAGGCCGAGGCGCGGCTGCGCGACCTGCTGGCCGGGGCCCGGCCCGAGGAGATCCGCGCCTTCTACCGGACCTACTACGTCCCGAACAACGC
>DATLZL010000102.1:0-19067 GCA_035574035.1 Binatia bacterium
GTGGCCCTCGACGCGGCGGCCCGGCGGCCGCGCGAGCGCCAGTCGCGCCAGCATGTCGGGCCGACCGCTCCAGGCATCCGGCCAGCGCGTGACCTCGCCCACGGCGGCCGCCCACGGATGGGCGACGGCGCGGGCCAGGTCGCGCCGGCGGAAGCGGCGCTCCTCGTCCAGGCTCCGGGACTGCGCGTGGGGCCGGATCATCCAGTAGAACTTGAGCGGCGAGCGGGCGAGCGTGTCGGCGGCGAGGCGGAAGGCCGGCAGCCCCCCCAGCTCCCAGATCTGCAGGGTGTCGGCGAAGACCGTCGTCGTCCCGAGCGGCAGGACGTGCCGGGCCAGCGCCGAGGGCGTGACCAGGTGAGCGGGGTGGACGTGAGGGTCGATGTAGCCGGGCACCAGCACCCGCCCGCTCACGTCCAGCACGAGCGTCCGCGGCCCCACCATGTCGCGGCGGAGCCCGAGGTAGGCGATGCGCTCGCCCTTGATCGCGACGTTGGCGGCGTAGAGCTCGCCCGTGTAGACGTTCAGGAGCGTCCCGCCGGAGAGGTAGAGGTCGGCCGGCGCCTGCCCGCGCGCCACCGCGGTCAGCGCCCGCCGGTCGGGGCCCACCATGGGTCGGATTATAGAATGCGCTCGTGAGCCGGCCGATCACCGTGACCGACCGCGTGCGCGTGCCCGCCCGGGCCCTCACCGTGCGCACGGCGCGGGCCTCCGGCCCCGGCGGTCAGAACGTCAACAAGGTGGCGACGAAGGTCGACCTGCGGGTCGATCTCGACGCCGTCGAGGGGCTGGACGAGGCCGCGCGGGAGCGACTGCGCCGCCTGGCCCGGTCGCGACTGGACGCCGAGGGGCGGCTCACGGTCGTGAGCCAGGCCACCCGGGACCAGGCGCGCAACCTCGCCCTGGCCCGGGACAAGGTCCGCGAGCTGATCGGCGCGGCGCTGCGGGAGCCACGCGTCCGGCGGCCCGGCCGGCCGACGGCGGCCGCCCGGGAGGCGCGGCTTCAGGCCAAGAAGCACCGGGGCCGGATCAAGCAGTGGCGCGCGCGCCCCGGCCCCGAAGGCGGCTGAGGAAGGGCAACCGAGGGGGCTTGGGGGCGCCCGGAGCCCCCATGGAGATCAGAACCCCAGCGCGCGCGCCTCCTGGCGGAATCGCTCCACGTTGCGGAGCTTGACCTCCTCGTAGCCCCGGATCAGGTCGGGCAGCGACGCGAGCCGCACCGCGCGCTCGTAGGTCTCCGGCCCCAGGCCGACCAGCGCCTTGTCGAGCAGCGCCTGGTATTCCGCGACCAGCGCGCGCTCGACCTGCCGGACGTGAGCCCGTCCGAACGGGTCCAGCGCCGTGCCGCGCAGCCGCCGCATGGCGACGAGGACGCGGAACAGGCGATCGATCCACGCCTTCGGCAGCGTGAGCTTGCGCCGGAGCCCGAGCGCCCGCAGCAGGGGCGGATGCAGGTGGTAGCGGACGCGGACGCCGTCCGGAAACTCGTCGGCGAGCTCGGTGGACCAGTCCTGGGCCAGGTGCAGCCGCGCCACCTCGTACTCGTCCTTGTAAGCCATCAGCTTGAACAGGAAGCGGGCCACCGCCTCGCTGAGCCGGCTCTCGCCCGGTACCGCCGCCTGCTCGGCCGCCCGCACCCGGGCGACAACCTCCACGTACCGGCGCGCATAGGCCACGTCCTGGTAGGCGACGAGCTCGGGCACCCGGACCTCCAGCAGCCGGCGCAGCTCGCCCGTCGCTCCGACCGAGTCGACGAGGGCGCGCGCCTCGGCGGTGAGCGCCGGCGCCGCCCCCACCGCCCCAACGCGACGGGGCCGGACGGAATGGGCCCAGGCCGGATCGGCCACCGCCAGGCGCCCGGCCCGGAACGCCTGGGTGTTCATCCCCACCGCCACGCCGTTCAGCGCGATGGCCTCCTCGATGGCGGCCGCGCTCACCGGGATGGCGCCGGCCTGATAGGCGGCCCCCAGCAGGATGAGGTTGGCCGCCATGTGGTCGTCGAACAGCGCCTCGGCCAGCGCCAGGGCGTCCAGGTAGACGTTCTCGTCCTTGCGGGTGACGCGGTCGATGGAGGCCCGCAGCCCGCTCGGGTCCGGGAACTGGACGTCGGTCGAGGCCACCATCGCACCGGTCGGCACCCGGCTGGTGGACACCACGGCGATGGTCTTCTCCGGCCGCGCGTGGTCGAGGTTCTGGGGCGAGGTCGCCACCAGGATGTCGAAGCCGAGGTAGCAGTCCGCCTCGCCGGCCGCGACCTTGTTGGAGACGTCCGCCCGCCGCTCGAAGAGCTTCAGGTGAGAGACGACCGGTCCTCCCTTCTGGCTGAGACCCGTCTGGTCGAGCCCGCGGGCGTGCCGGCCGTCGAGCAAGGCGGCGGTGCCGAGGATCTGGTTCACCGTGACCACGCCGGTCCCGCCGATGCCGGTCATGAAGACGGACGCCTCGCGCGGGACCCTGAGCACCGGCTCGGGGAGCGGGCGCTCGACGACGAAGGACCGCCGCTCCTTCGGGCGCCGGGCGCCGAGCGGCAGCACGGTGACGAACGAGGGGCAGTCGCCCAGCAGGCAGGAGTAGTCGCGGTTGCAGGACGACTGGTGGATCTGCGTCTTGCGTCCGAACTCGGTGTCCACCGGCTGCACCGACAGGCAGTTGGACTTGACGCCGCAGTCGCCGCAGCCCTCGCACACCGCCTCGTTGATGTAGACCCGCATCGCCGGCTCGGGCAGCCGGCCCCGCTTGCGCAGCCGCCGCTTCTCGGCGGCGCAGCGCTGGTCGTAGATCAGGGCGCTCACGCCGGGAACCTCGCGCAGGAGGCGCTGGGCTTCGTCCAGCCGGTCGCGGTGCCAGACCTCGACCCCGCGCGCCCAGCGGGCCTCGCGCGGGTACTTGTCGGGCTCGTCGGTGAGCACCAGGATCCGCCGCACGCCCTCGGCCTCCAGCGCCCGGGTGAGGTCCGGCACCGGCATCGCGCCGGCGGCGTCCTGTCCGCCCGTCATGGCCACCGCCGAGTTGTAGAGAATCTTGAAGGTGATGTTCGCGCCGGCGGCCACCGCCTGCCGGATGGCGAGCGAGCCGGAATGGAAGAAGGTCCCGTCACCGAGGTTCTGGAAGATGTGCGGGATCTCGGTGAAGGGTGCCATGCCGACCCACTGCACGCCCTCGCCGCCCATGTGGGTGAGCCCGTAGGTCCGGCGGTCCATGTAGAGGGCCATGCCGTGACAGCCGATGCCGGCGGCGGCCATCGAGCCCTCGGGCACGACCGTGGAGCGGTTGTGGGGGCAGCCCGAGCAGAAGTAGGGCTGGCGGGCCAGGGTGAGGGGCGCCGGTCGCTCGCGCAGCGCCTCCAGCAAGGCGACCCGCGCGGTGATCGACGGCAGCCGGAGCCGCGGCTCCAGCCGCGAGGCCACCAGCATGGCGATCCGGTCGGCGTCCAGCTCGCCGTTGGCCGGGACCAGCGGCCGCCCCTCGGCGTCCTGCTTGCCGACCACCCGCGGGCGCTCGGTCTGGTTGTAGAGCACGTCGCGGATGAACAGCTCGAGGAACGAGCGCTTCTCCTCGACGACGACGATCTCCTCCAGCCCCCGGGCGAAGTCCCGGACGATGCCGGGCTCCATCGGGAAGAGCAGGCCGACCTTCAGCAGGCGGATGCCGTAGCGGCGCAGGGCCTCGTCGTCCAGGCCGAGCTGGGCCAGCGCCTCGCGCAGGTCGTAGTAGGTCTTGCCGGCGGCGGCGAGGCCCAGCCACGCGTCCGGAGTCGGCACCGTAATGCGGTTCAGCCGGTTGGCGGCGGCGAAGGCGCGCGCGGCCTCCAGCCGGCCGTAGTGGATCTGGCGCTCGATCTCCAGGCCGAAGGGCGGCATCAGCATGGGCTGCTGCTGCGCCTGCCAGGGCCGGCCGTCGAAGGCGAAGTCCGGGATCGTCACCACCGGTCGGTCAGGACCGACCTCCGCCGTCCCGACCTCGTCGGCGACGTTCGTCACGATCTTGAAGCCCACCCAGAGCCCGGAGTAGCGGGAGAGCTCGAAGCCCAGCCGGCCGAGGTCCAGGATCTCCTGGACGTTGCCCGGGAAGAGGACGGGCATGAGCGCATCGTAGAAGGCGACCTCGGAGTGGGTGGGCAGGGTCGAGGACTTCGACAGCGGGTCGTCGCCGCCCACCGCCAGCACGCCGCCCCACCGGCCGACGCCGGCGAAGTTGGCGTGCTTGAAGATGTCTCCGGTCCGGTCCACGCCGGGTCCCTTCCCGTACCACATGCCCAGCACGCCGTCGTACTTCGGGCGCGGGAAGAGGTTGGCGAGCTGGCTGCCGTAGACCGCGGTCGCGCCCAGGTCCTCGTTGACGCCGGAGAGGAAGACCACGTCGTGCTCGCGCAGGAGGTCGCGGTGCCGCTCGAGCGTGAGGTCAAGGCCGCCCAGCGGCGAGCCCCGGTAGCCCGAGATCAGCGTGGCCGTGCGCACGCCGCGCCGCCGATCGGCGCGGTGCTGATCGAGCGGCAAGCGGACCAGGGCCTGGATGCCGGAAAGAAAGATGACGCCCTGTTCCTGACGGTACTTGGCGTCCAGCGAGAACTCGCGAGCGCGCGCCATGCTCATCCCTCGAGATCGCCGAGGGGCCTCGACGGCCCCCCTCGAGACACCCCAGGACGGGTTGCACCGGCGGAGCCGGCGTTCGAAATGGCCCGGATCCGCAACCCATGATACGGGCCGGTCAGGGGGGTGCGCAAATCGACTCCCCGAACCTCAGGCGCCGCGCCAGAGCCCGCGCCCGGCCTCCCGAGCATCGCGCTGCAGTCTCAGGAACAGCGCCTGGTAGCGGACGTTGGGCGGTACCGTCATCACCTGAGCGTACCCCCGGCGGACCAGCTCGGCGTTGACCATCAGATCGCCGATCCAGACGTAGGCCAGCAGCCGGCCGTGCCGATCGCGTTCCTGCACGTCGAGCTCCAGCCGCACGCGGCGCCCCTCGACCAGCGTCCGGTTGAGCGCCGTCGCCTCGACCGCTCCCGGCTCGGGGCCGCCCGCGCGGCCGTTGACCTCCGGCGTGTCGATCCCGATGTAGCGGACCTTCTCGATCCGGTCGGCGAGCCGCACCTGGATCGTGTCGCCGTCCACCACCCGCACCACTTCCCCCACGAGGCCGCGGGCGGCCGCGGGGCGCTGAGCGGCGACCGGCGCCGGCGCCAGCGGCGGGCTCGAGAGCGTGAGCGCCAAGGCGGCGAGCGCCGGGGCGAGGTGGAGGGTGAGGGCCGACGCCCGGCGGAGAATGCGGCTCGGCATCGCGCCCACGCTGGCACGCGAGCCCCGCCACCGTCAACTTATGGATACAGATAGGCCGTGCGGATACGGACGAGCCGATACCGGCCGTCAGCGGACGCCGAGCTCGGCGCGGACCAGACGCGCCCCCGCAACCAGCGCAGCCAGCTTGCCGCGGGCCACCTCGCGGGGCAGCGGCACCATGCCGCAGTTGGTGCACGGGTAGAGTCGCTCGGGCCGGACCCAGGTCAGGGCCTTGCGGAGGGTGGTCGCCACCTCCTCGGGCGTCTCCACGGCACGGCTTGCCACGTCGATGCAGCCCACCAGCACGTCCTTGCCGGCCAGCAGGCCGAGCAGCTCCATCGGCACCCGGGAGTTGTGGCACTCGAGCGAGACCTGGCCGATCCGGCTCCGGGCGAGGAGCGGAAAGGTCTGCTCGTACTGGCGCCACTCGCCGCCCAGCGTGCGCTTCCAGGCGACGTTGGCCTCGATGCCGTAGCCGTAGCAGATGTGGACGGCGGTCGTGCAGCGGAGGCCCTCGATCGCCCGGTGCAGGGCCTCGATCCCCCACGCCGCCACGTCGTCCATGTAGACGTTGAAGGCCGGCTCGTCGAGCTGCAGCACGTCGAGACCCGCGACCTCCAGGTCCCGCGCCTCCGCGTTGATGACCTCGGCGAAGGCCATGGCCAGGCGCCGGCGGTCCCGGTAGTACTCGTCGGCCAGCGTGTCGACGATCGTCATCGGTCCCGGGATGGTGAACTTCAGGCGGCGCTCGGTATGGGCCCGGGCCCAGCGGATCTCCTCGAGGTGCACCGGCCGGCGCCGGCGCACGGGGCCGGTGACCGTCGGCACCTCGGCCTTGTAGCGGTCGGCCCGGATGCCGATCGTCACCCGCCGCGCGAAGTCGATGCCGTCGAGGCCGGCCAGGAAGCCGTGGACGAAGTGCTGCCGTGACTGCTCGCCGTCGGTGACGATGTCGATGCCGGCCGCCTCCTGCATCTTGATGGCGGCCAGGACCGCGTCCCGCTGGCCCTCGGCCAGCGTCTCGGCGGGCAGGCGCCACGGAGCCCACAGGCGCTCGGGCTCGGCGAGCCAGCGCGGCTTGGGCAGGCTGCCCGCGATCGTGGTCAGCAGCACGGCTGCGGATGCTAGCGGTCGGAGGGGCATCTGGCAAGCGCCCGGCGCACGGAGGACGCCAGGCGACCGAGGTGCTTCACGTAGCCGCGCGCCGCGCGCGGCGTGCCGTACCGGGCCCGAACCCAGGCCGGCGGCGGCAGCACGCCGGTGACGATCGTCGCGGCGAGCGCCGGCAGACTCCCGGCGACCAGGAGCGCGGCCACGTGATCCAGCCGCCCTTCGCCCGCCGGGCGGGAGGCCAGGCGCCCGATCAGCGCCGCCCGCAGCCGCTCCGGCCGGAGCGAGGGCGGCACCGGCCAGGCCTCGCCGCCGGGCCCGGCCCCGACACCGGCCAGGGCGAAGGCCACCGCCGCCCGCACGCCCCACCGCTCGGCCCGCTCGCCGACGGCCGCCCAGTCGAGCACGGCTCCGAAGCGATCGAGCAGCCGGATGATGTCCTGCCGCCAGCGCCCGCCGCCGAGCGGATGGTGCAGCGCCAGGTGGAGCGCCAGGTAGAGCAGCAGGTCCTCGGTCGACAGGCGCCGGGTGAGCGATCCCCACTCCGGGGCCGGGACCGAACGGGCCCAGACTTCCTCGACCGGAACGGGAAAGCGCCGGACGACACCGGCCGGCGCCACCAGCTCCCAGTGGAGGTCGATCGGCACCGACACCGGGTCGTCCTCGCGCACGAAGACGGCACCGGCCGCATGGCCGACCTCGTGCTCGAGCGGGCGCCCGCCCGGCAGGTGGCGGTAGCCCAGGGCCGCCAGCACCCCGAGCGCGGCCGGCGCGTCGGCGCGCCGCACCAGCAGGTCGAGGTCGGTGAACGGGCGCTCCTCGGGCGGGTCGTAGAGCGCCTCGGCCAGAACCGGGCCCTTGAGCGGTAGGGCCGGCACACCGACCTGGGCCAGCGAGGCCAGCACGGCCCGGAGCGAGGCCGAGCCGAGCAGGTGCCGGCGCAGCGCGCCCGGCGCCGATCGCGCCAGCGCCGGCGTCGGCGTCACCGGAGCCGCGACGGACCCCACCTCACGACGGGGAGGAGCGGGGTCGCTGGATCTCCGCCAGCGCCGCCGCCAGCGCCTCGCCGCGCCGGAACGGACCCAGGAGGTCGCCGTCCTCGATGAGGGCCAGCGCGCTGCAGCGGAAGGCGCCGGCGCCCTCGGCCCCCGGCTTGAGGTCGTCCACCGTCCGGGCGCGCAGCTCGCGCAACAGCGGCGAGCCGGTCCAGATCTCGTGGAAGCTCCGCTCCCGGAGATTGCCGGCCGGGACGGGATGCACGCCGCAGGGGAACACGTCGCCGTAGGGCGAGATCAGGCAGGTGCGGCGCCCGGTGCCGCACAGCTCCTCGCCCGGCTGGGGCAGGCACTTGACCGGCTGGGCGAACTCCCGGGCCAGGACGGGGTCCGCGAAGTAGCGGCGCAGCCCCTCGCGGTCGAGGCCGAGCCGGACCGGCGTCGGGTCGCCGTCCCGCCGCGGGAGCAGCATGGGGTCGAACCCGTAGCCGGCGCCCAGCGACTCGGCGATCGCGACGATGCCGCGGTACTCGCCGGAGTTGAGGGTCATGAGCGGGCTCTTGATCAGGATGACGACGCCCCGCTCGCGGAGCAGCCGGAGCGCGCGCAGCGAGCGGGCGTGCGAGCCCGGCACCCGGGTGATCCGGTCGTGGACCTCCGGCGCGGCGCTGTAGATGCTCACCTCTACCGACAGCGGGTGCAGGTCGGCCAGCGCGGCGGCGCTCTCCGGCGTGAGCAGCGTGCCGGTGGTGAAGACCGTGACCGACAGGCCCCGCGAGCGCGCGTGGGCGACGATCGGCAGGAAGTCCCGGCGCAGGAAGACCTCGCCGCCGCTCAGGGTGAGGAAGAGCGTGCCGGCCTCGGCCAGCTCGTCGAGCACCCGGCGGATCTCCTCCAGCGAGAGCTCCTCACGCGACGGACGCGGCCGGCCGAGCGGCCCCTCGGTCAGGTAGCAGTGCTGGCAGCCGAGGTTGCAGCGGTGCGTCACCTCGAACAGCACGCTGAGCGGCACGTGGGCGCGCGAGGCGGCGCGGATCAGCCGGTCATAGTGCGACATCGGCGGTCTCCCCCCGGCTGCGGCGCGACGGCGCCGGCCGGGGCGATGGCTCGAGCGCGCGGTGCGGCAGCCGGGACCAGAACGAGCGGTCGGCCGTGAAGCGCATCTCGTAGCAGGGCACCCTGGCGAGCAGGCCGGCCGCCGTGTCGAAGAAGCGGTCCACCGAGCTCCGATCGGCCGACGGCAGGAAGACGCTGCCGAGCAGGCGGGCGGCCGCCGGTCCGGACCGGAGCCGGACGAAGACCGTGCCCTCGGCCTGGCGCAGGGCGTAGAGCGCCCGCAGCGGAGCGCTGCGCCGGCGGCCCCGCCAGGGCACACCGGAGGCTCGGTACCCGCCGGCATCAGGCGTCACCGCCACCACCTCGTCGGAGATCACGCCGCGCCCCACCAGCCGCGCCACGGTGGATTTGCCGCTCCCGGACGGCCCGAAGAACGCGACGGCACCGCCTCCGTCCACGAGCCCGGCGGCGTGCAGGAGAAAGCCACCGCGCTCGAGCAGCGCCCAGGCGCACACCGCGGTCAGGAACGTCTCGAACGGCGCCGCGGCGAGCGGCTGGCGGACGTGGCCCCGGCGCGCCCGCGTGTCGAAGGTGCCGTGGAAGTCCGCCCCGTCCACCGTGAGCACTCCGTCCACCAGGCTCACGCTGGCGTAGGGACCCGGGAGGCGGCGCGGCGCCGCCGGCGGCTCGACGACCTCGACGGTCAGCGCGAGCTCGGCCGGGCCGTCGACGCGGAACGCGTTGTAGGCCTGCCCAAGCAGAGACCCGAACGCCGGCGCGCCGCACTCGACCGCGCAGGTGAGGCCGGCGATGTCCAGCGTGGTCAGGAGCTTCGATGGGCCCGGCACGGCCCGCCCTGACCCGGCATCTTCCCGCAGGTGGAGAAGACGTAGGGCTCGAAGTCCTCTTCCCAGGCTATGGCCGGAGGCTCCCAGGAACGTCGCCCCGACTCGTTCGCCCCCGGCCGGCTCGTTCCCTGACTGCTCTCGCTCATCGACTCCCTCCGCGATGTCGGCGGCCGGTCACTCGCCCGCGCTCCGCGCCGGCGCCGGCCGGCACACCCACCAGCCCGGCATCGCCTCATCGGCACCAAAGCCCGCCGCCTCGATCTCGCCGCGCACCTCGGCCGGTCGGTCGAAGTCGTGGAAGAAGCACGGGCGGCTCGGGTCGCTGGCCTCGGACACTTCACGCATGTATCCGTCGCCCGGCTCCGACAGCGCGTGCGCCACCCCGAGTCGCCGGCCGAGTGCTCGCAGCCCGTCGACCAGGCGGCTGCGCGACAGAATCCACCCCCGTGGCCCACGGTAGACAACCATCAGCAGCAAGACGCCGCCCGGGACGAGCGCGCGGCGCAGACGCTCCAGCGTCCGCACGCGCAACGCGCGGCCCGGCACGTGGTGATACGAACCCGCCCAGAAGGCGGCGTCGAAGGAGCCCGGCGGGACGTCGAGGTCGGTGACGCTGCCCACCGAGAACGTGATGTCGAGCCTCTCCTCGGCAGCGCGCCGGCGTGCCGCCTCGACCATGGCCGGCGCGATGTCGAGCCCGAGCACGCGGTAGCCGGCCCGCGCCAGGCCGATCGCCTCGCGCCCGGCCCCGCAGCCGATGTCGAGCACCCGGCCGCCGGGCGGCACGTGAGCGCGTACCAGCGCCTCCTCCCAGGGCTCCAGCCCGGCGGGGCCGGCGGCGTACCGCTCGACGTCGAGCAGCTGGCTGTATTTCACGCGGACGCTCTCCAGGCAGGCGCGCTCGTCCCCCAGGAAGAGCGGGGGCTCGAGGGGGTTCAGGACCCGCGCGGCGGCTTCCAGGCCGCGGAGCGTGCGCGCCAGCCACGACAGCGGGACCTGGCCCAGCAACCCGCGGTCGAGCCCGAAGCGCCGGCCCCGGAATTCGACGGCGGCCACCCGGCCCAGCAGCTCGACCCCGTCGCCGACCGGTCCCTGCACGAGCGCCAGGCGACCACCGGACCGAACCAGGTGCAGGCCCGGTCGTGCGCGCTCGGCGTCCCGCACGTGGAGCACGGTTCCCGGGGGGAGCGGCGGCACGAGGTCCACCGGCTTGAGCCGGTCGTGGGGGCCCAGCCTGACGGCCCCGGTCATGGGCCGAGCGTCACCAGGCCGCGGTCGGCGAGCTCCTGCAGGAAGGCCTGCACGTCGGCGCGCGCGCGCGCCGGGTCCACCGAGAACTCGCCGACGAGGACGCGGACGATCGCCTCGACATCCCGCCGGCCGTCGATGAGCTCCCAGACGCGGCTGCCGACCGCGTTGAGGCCCCGCAGGACCTTCGTGTCCATGGTGAGGATGACGGCCTCGCCCTCGATGACCCGCCAGGCGGTCGTGGGCGCCTTCGCCGGGATCATCGGACGATCCCGCCGACGAGCCGGAGGACCAGCCGCCACGCCGCGCGGCCGAGCCGCCCGGCGCCGACGGCCGACCGCCGGGAGGCCCGCGCGAGGACCGGCTCGACCCAGGGCCACGGGAACCGGTCGAACCGCGTGGTCCGTCCCGACGGACGGCGGACGGCGACGACCCGGGCCAGCACGTCCCCGGGGCGGACGCGTTCGACCGAGTCGGCGTCGTCGCCCTTGAGCAGCAGGTGACGACCGTCGCTCGCGACGAGCCGATGAACCATCCAGCGGTCTCGGGTGCGGTAAACGAGCACGGCGCCCGGTGCCGGCCGCCCGGGCAGCGGGCGCAGCAGCAGGCGGTCGCCGGGACGGATGATCGGCGCCATGCTGGCCGACGCTTCCCGCACCCAGGCTTCGCCCCGACGGGCGAGCATATCGGGCAGGAAGTCCGAGGCGGCGGCGTGGCGTCCGGGCGTGGCGATGGCCACGATGCTGTCAGGCTAGGAAACGGCGGCGAGCCGCGTCAAGGAAGTTGTCACGGCGTCAGCCGGAAGGTCCCGAGGCCGGCGGGAGCCGCCTGGCCGTCGACGAAGACCTTGACCGTC
Organism: Binatia bacterium; assembly: GCA_035574035.1. Taxonomy (GTDB): domain Bacteria; phylum Methylomirabilota; class Methylomirabilia; order Rokubacteriales; family CSP1-6; genus DATLZL01. The sequence continues at coordinate 11,387 of DATLZL010000102.1, forward strand.
CAGGTGCCGAGGAGACCGTGGACGGTGATCCAGGTCCCGCCGACCGGCAACCGGGTCTCGGTCGTCGCCGCCGCCGGACCGCTGAGCCTCTGGTAGAGCGAGCCGTCGGGCGCGTAGAGCTCGATGCGCTGCTGGCGGGAGCCCGACAGCCGCTGCAGGGTCACTCCGATCAGCAGGTCGCGCAGCGCCGCGCTGGAGAACTCGGTGCCGGGGCGGCGGCTGCCGTTGTGGTGGAGCCCGGTGAAGGTGACGTCGGCCGCCACGCCGGTGGGCGCGGTCGCCGCCGTCGAGCCGGCTTCGCCCGCCGCGCCGGTGCCCGTCGAGATCGGCGGCTCTCGCCGGCCCGGCGCGGGGCTCTGGCCCACCACCACCGGATGACCGTAAAGCGGTGGAGGCGGTGCAGCCAGGGTCGCCCCTGCCGGCCGGACGGCTGGCCCATCGCCGGCCGGTCGGCCCACGGGGACCGGGACCAGCGGCTCCGGCTCCGGCGCGACGCCGACGGCTCTGCCCAGACGAAGGACCGCCCGGGTTCCTCCCGCCGCCACCACCACCCGGTCGGCCTCGATGCGCGTGACCCGAACGCCGCCGACGCTCGCACCGACGCGATAGAAACCGACCCGCGAGGTGTGAGCGTCTTCGATGATCGCGAAGGAGTCGCCGGGCTCGCGCAGGACGACGCCGAGCAGGACCAGCCGGGAGCCGCCCGGCTCCAGGGCGCCGACCGGCCCCACAGTGAAGAGCAGCGCCAGAGCCAGCGCGACGGTGACCCGCACGGCTTCCCTACGGCAGCGGCAGCGGCACCTTGTAGAGGGTGCCGGCCGTCGTCCCGGCGAAGACCTGCGCTCCGTCCTCGGTGCTCGGGTCGCCGACGGTCGCGGTCCCGTCGCCGAGGACGAACTGCTTCTCGTCCACCCCGGTGGCGCGGTCGAGCTGGTGGAGCCGGCCGTCGGAGGAGCCGACGTAGACCTTGTCGAGCACCAGCGGGGTGGAGGCGCCCGCGACCGCCCGCTTCCACACCGGGCTGGCCGGGTTCGGGGGCGCCCCCGGACCCGGATCCTGCAGGCACCAGACCTGGCCGTCGGCGGTGCTGAAGTAGAGCCGCCCGGGCACGACGCCGTCCTCGAGCACGAATCCCTTGACCGCTGCGCCCAGCGCCGCCGGACCCGACCACTTGAGCGTCAGCGTCGCCGTGTCCACCGCGTACAGGTTCCCGGCCGTGCTGGCGACCCACACGGTGCTGGCGTCCAGGCTGACCGTCGGCGACGTCTCCAGGTGGCCGAGGGCGAAGGACCCGAGGAGCGTCCCGTCCAGCGTGCTGATCACCCAGAGGCTCGGCTGGGTCCCGCTGCTGCCGGCCCGGCTGGCGACGTACAGGCGGTTCAGCCCGTAGTCCACCCACGGCATCCCGACGACGTAGTCCATCGCGTACACGCCGGTCTCGTTGAAGGTCCACGCCACGCTGCCGTCACCGGCCCGGAGGGCCACGACCTTGTTGCCGGTGGTGCTGGCGTTCCGCGTCGCGGCGAAGATCAGGTCGTCGGCGTGGGCGGCCTGGAAGCCGGCGTCGGACCACGCCCTCAACTGCGCCGCCAGTCCCGCCTGCACCGCGTCGGCGCCGGTGAGCAGCGCCTGCCAGTTGGCGGTCCCGGAGGCGACGTCCACCGCGTAGACGCGCCCACTCTGGTCCCCGCCGAGGACCACCGGGTTGCGGTCGGGAAACTCCACCACGAACCAGGCGGCGTCGGCGGCGGCCCCGCCGCCGATCGCCCGCTCGACGCTGACCGTGGTGGCGTCCACCAGGGCGACGGTGAACCAGCCGGGACCGACGTTGTCGTCGCTGGCGTAGGCCGTCCGGCCGGCCCGCTGGTAGGCGGACAGGACCGCCACCGACCGGGCCGGGTCGACGGCGGCGATCGCGGCCGAGGCCGAGGTCTGGGCCGCACCGAGGCTGCTCGTGCCCGGGACGACCCGCGTGCCGTCGGCGAACTCCACCACCTCCCAGGCGTACTCGATCGTGGTGCCGGTCGCCGCACGGTCGACCTCGAGGGTGGTGGGTCCGGTCAGACGCGCCCGGACGAGGTTCGGGCCCGAGCCGTCGCCGCTGGTCCGCCAGGTCACCTGCGCGAGGCTCCGGGCCGGGTCGACGGCGGCGATGGTCACCGGCCCGCTGGTCGTCGCGCCCGCCGCGAGCGTCCCGGTGCCGCGCTGGACGTACGCCCCCTGGTACTCCACCACCTGCCAGTCGCAGGTCTTGACGGCGGTGGTGCCGTGCACGATCTCGAGGCCCGTGGCGCCGAGCAGGCGGACGCGGAAGAAGTCGTCCGAGCCGTAGGTCATGTCCGTCGAGGCCACCGAGCAGGAGGCGAGCACGAAGCTCTGCGCCGGATCCACGGCCGCGATGGGAATGGTCCCCCCGTTGCTCACGCTGCTGGTGCCCCGCTGGACCCGGACCGCCCCGCGGAACTCCACCACTGTCCACCGGACGGTGAGGTCCGAGAAACTGGTGTCGTTCGCCCGGTAGAACCGCACGTTGGTGGCCGAGGTGATCTGACCGCGGACCTGGCCGTCGCCGGGCTCGGCGCTCGAGCCCCGGACGCTGAAGAAGAGCACGGCGCGGGTCAGATCCACCGCTGCGATCGGGACGTCGACCGTCTGGGCGGCGCCGCTGGTGCCGGCCGCCATCGCGGCCGTGCCGCTCTGGAGCGAGCGGACGCCGCGGCCGCCCGTCGGCAGCCAGGTGAGCGAGCCCTGGATCGGTGCCGTCGTCGCCATCGGCGCCCAGCTCGGCAGGCCGTCGCCGGTTCCGAGCGAGATGACGCGCCCCGCGTTCGACGAGGTGTAGAGCGTCCCGCTGCCGGCGATCCCGGCGTTGAGCATGGACCCGCCGGCCATCGTGAAGCTCCAGGCCGGTCTCGGCCCGGCCTCGGGCCGCGTCTTGAGCTCGGTCCCCGGCGAGTAGCAGGGCACCCCGTCGGCGGCGAAGATCTTGTAGTAGTAGGACGTGCCGTTCGTCAGCCCGGACTCGGTGAGGGACGAGGCCGACCCGGCGTAGACCACCGTGGCCGCGCCGACCGGGTCTCCGGCCGCGTAGGTCACGCCCGGCGCCGGGGCCTCGCCCGTGAACGGCGACGACTTGCGCAGCACGACGACCGCCGAGGCACCCGACCACGCCAGCACCACGGTGCCGTTGCCGGCGGTGGCGACGAAATACGCGGCGTCGGAGACCGCGGCCCCGCAGACCACCGGCTTGAGGGCCACCGTGATGCCGGCCCCGGTGTCGGCGTTGCCGCCGGTGGTGGCGACCAGCGTCCCGGTCGGGCCGACGGCGGGTTTGGACATGTAGCTGCCGATCGTGGAGACGCCGCCATTGCTGTTCACCGCCCGGCTGGCGACGTCGAACGCCTCGGTCATCCCGGCCGGGGCGGTCCACCGCCGCGACGCCGCGTACTCGTGGCCGGTCACGATCATGGTATCGGCCACGGTGGTCGTCACGCTCGGAGCCGCGATGCTGGTCGAGGCGCTGGTCGTGAGCTGCCCGGCGGCGGCGTGGATCGGGCTGGCGTTGTCCACCCCCGAGAAGGTCATGATGCCGCCGGCGTTGCCGTTGTTGGGGGAGAACGTCCACGTGTAGCTCGCCGGTTCGGCGGCGGAAGCGACCTTGTAGTACACGGCCAGCGCGTTACTGTTGCCGTTCGTGTTGGTCTGCCGGTTGACGAGGCTCCACCCACCGGGCGCGGTGACGGTGACGGACGACGGCACGACGGCGATCACGGCGACCATGAGGTCGCCCTTCTGCGTCCCCGGCGGCCGGCTGATGGTGATCGAGCCGGCCGAGCCGTTCCGGTCCACCGAGGCGGCGGACCGGAAGGCGATGGCCGCCTCGGCGGCCGTCGCCCCGAGCGCAAGGCTCAGGCCGAGAGCCATCCAGGTCAGCGAACGCGCTCGGCTCATCGACCGGGATGGTCGGGGCAAGGGCAGTGCCACGACCGGCGCCTGAAAACGTCGCCCCTTCCACGCGGTTCGCTCACGCCGGGACGACACGACCGGTCCACTTTGGCGCTGCCCGGGGAAGAACTCCCGGCCCTGGTGCGATCGACCCGCCCGGCGTAAGCCGGGCAGACCGGCCGCCTCCAGGCTCACCGGGCCTCCTGGCACCGCGGGTGCATCGTCGGGGTCCGGCGGCGCTGCCGAGTCGGCGGCGCGGCCAGGAGGTGAGTATGCCGTTTCCCTTTGCACGCCTCGCGGCCGGTCTCGGCGTGGCCGCCGTGGCCGCGCCGTGGCTCTATCGCCGCGTCCGACGCACGATCCTCAGTCACGACCGCGGCAACCGCGGCATCAAGGTGGACGCCGCGGTGACGGTGAACGAGACGCCCGAACGCCTCTATCGCTTTTGGCGTCAGGTCGAGAACCTGCCCCACGTGATGTCCCACCTGAAGTCGGTAACGGCCCAGGGGCCCCGACGCTCGCGCTGGACGGTGACCCTGCCGGCCGGGACGACGCTCGCCTGGGACGCCGAGATCATCAACGACATCCCCAACACGCTCATCGCGTGGCAGGCGGTGCAGGGCAGCCCGGTCGACCACGCCGGCTCCGTGCACTTCGACCCCACCGCGGCCGGCGGCACGGTGGTGCGGGTGTCGCTCCAGTACGATCCGCCGGCCGGAGAGCTGGGCCACGCGCTGGCCGCGCTCTTCGGCGAAGACGCCCGGAGCAAGATCGAGGAGGACCTGCGCACCTTCAAGCAGTCGATGGAGCGCGGCGCCCGGGCCGACACGGTGAGCTGGTAACGTCGCGGCCGGCGCGGCGGTGCGGTAGAGTACGGGCTGACCATGGACCCCTACCGCCTTCCGCGCCAGGTCGTGCCCACCCGCTACGAGATCCGGCTCGAACCCGACCTCGCCACCGCCGCCTTCACCGGCGTCGAACGGGTGGCGGTGAGCGTGACCGCGCCGACCAGCGTCATCGTCCTCAACGCGGTGGAGCTGAGCCTCGAGTCGGCCGCGCTGGAGAACGCCCGCGGCGACCGCCTGGCGGCCACCATCCGGATGGACGAGGCCGCCGAGCGCTGCCACCTCGGCCTGCCGCGTCCGGTCACGCCCGGGGACTGGCACCTCCATCTGACCTTCCGGGGCACGCTGAACGACAAGCTCCGCGGCTTCTACCGCTCGACGTTCAAGGATCCGGCCACCGGCCTGACGCGCACGCTGGCCGCCACGCAGTTCGAGGCCACCGACGCCCGGCGCGCCTTCCCCTGCTGGGACGAGCCGGACTTCAAGGCGGTTTTCGCCTGCACGCTGGTGGTGGACCCGCATCTCACCGCGATCTCCAACACCCGCGTGGTCGCCGAGCGGATGGAGGGCGGCAAGAAGGTCGTCCAGTTCGCCGACACGATTCCGATGTCCACCTACCTCGTCGCGTTCGTCGTGGGCGAGCTGGAGTCGAGCGAGCCCGTCCACGTGGGCGCCACGCCGTTGCGGGTGTGGTGCGTGCCGGGCAAGCGGCACCTGACCGGCTTCGGCCGGGAGATCGCCGCCGCTTCGCTCCGGTTCTTCGAGCGCTACTACGACCTCCCCTACCCCGGAGACAAGCTCGACTTGCTGGCCATCCCCGACTTCGCCGCCGGGGCCATGGAGAATCTGGGCGCCATCACCTTCCGGGAGACGGCGCTGCTGGTGGACGAGCGGCAGGCCACCCACGCCGAGCTGGAGCGGGTGGCCGACGTGGTCGCCCACGAGAACGCCCACATGTGGTTCGGGGACCTGGTGACGATGTCGTGGTGGAACGGCATCTGGCTCAACGAGGCGTTCGCCACGTTCATGGAGATGCTGGCCGTCGACGACTGGAAGCCGGAGTGGAAGCGGTGGACGACCTTCGGCGTCTCCCGGGCGGCCGCCTTCGCCACCGACGCGCTGTGGTCCACCCGGCCCATCGAGTACGAGGTGCGCGCCCCCCGGGACGCCGACGCCATGTTCGACGTGCTCACCTACGAGAAGGGCGCCTCGGTGCTCCGCATGGTCGAGCAGTACCTCGGCCCGGAGGTCTTCCGGCAGGGCGTGCGGGACTACCTGCGGACCCACGCGTACGGCAACGCCGACACCGGCGACCTGTGGGCGGCGCTGGGCCGGGCGGCCGGACAGTCGCTCGACGCCATGATGCGGGGCTGGATCTTCACGCCCGGCTTCCCGCTGATCTCGGCCCGCCGCGAGGGCGCCGAGCTGGTTTTGAGCCAGCGCCGCTTCACCTATCTGCCCGAGCCGCCGCCCTTCGTCCGGGCCACCGGCCCCGGAGACGTGCGCTGGCAGGTGCCGATCCGGGTGCGGATCGACGACGAGGTCCGGACGCTGCGGCTCGACGGCGCCGAGACCCGGCTGCCGCTGCCCCCCGGCGCGCGCACGGTGCTGGTGAACGAGAGCGGCCCCGGGTTCTACCGGGTCCACTACGCGCCCGAGCTGCTCGCCCCGCTGCTGGGGGGGCTGCCGGGGGCGCTCGAGCCCATCGAGCGCTTCAACCTGGTGTCCGACGCCTGGGCCACCACGCTGGCCGGCCTCACCCGGGTGGCCGACTATCTGGCGCTCCTGCCGCACTTCCACGCCGAACGGGACCGCAACGTCTGGACGATCATCCTCACCTCGCTGCACGCGCTGAATCGCGTGATCGCGCCCGAGGACCGCCACGGCCTGGAGGCCTACACGCGCGCGCTGCTGGCGCCGGCGGTGAGCGAGCTGGGATGGGACCCCCGAGCCGGCGAGGACGAGCTGACCCGTCAGCTGCGCGGCGACCTCCTGCGCGCCCTCGGCACGCTCGGCAACGACCCCGCCGTTCAGGCGCGCGCGGCCGAGCGCTACGCCGCCGCGCTGGCCGACCCGACCGCCGTCGACCCCAACGTCCTGCCGGCCCTCATCGCAGTCCTCGCCCACGCGGGCGATGAGCGACGGTACGAGGAGTTCCTCCAGCGCTTCCGGGCGGCGCGCACGCCCCAGGAGGAGCAGCGCTACCTCTACGCACTGGCCGGCTTCCAGCCGCGCCCCCTGCTCGACCAGACGCTCGAGCGCACGATCAACGGCGAGATCCGCACCCAGGACGCCCCCTTCGTGGCCCGCGCCCTCCTGATGAGCGTCTACGGGCGCGAGGCGGCCTGGGCCTTCGTCAAGGCCAACTGGGACCGCATGGAGCGCCTCTTCCCCAAGCACGGGCTGCGCCGGATGTGCGAGGGCGTCACCGCGCTGGCGACGCCGGAGCTCGAGGCCGACGTCCACGCCTTCTTCGCCGCCCGGCGGGTGGACTTCGGCGGCAAGACCCTCGAGCAATACCTGGAGCACCTGCGGGTGGCGGTGGCCCTGCGCGAGCGGGAGGCGGCGACGTTGGGGGCCACGCTCAAGCGTTTCGCCTGAGACGCCGCGTCAGTCGCCCCGGGGCCGGAGCGCCTCCGGCGGCGCCACCGCCGTGCTCGGCGTGAGGTCGACCACCGCTGCACCGCGCTCGGGCACCGTCACCGGCGTGTCCCAGAGCCGGACGGGACCCACCTGGGCCATCAGGCGGTAGCGTCCCGCCGCCACACGCTCGATCCGGTAGGGGTCGTTCAGGCGGGTACGCGCGCCGTAGCGGCGGCCGCGGGCCTCGCCCTCCTCGCCGACCAGGAGAATCTGCAGCCACGGCCGCGGCCGGTCGGGATCCAGCTCCC
>DATLZL010000103.1:0-9813 GCA_035574035.1 Binatia bacterium
TGCCGGAGCTGCCGCGCACGGCGACGGGCAAGGTCCAGCGGTTCGTGCTGCGGGACTGGGTCGCCGATCGGGACCGCTGACGTGGCCCGCCACACCGTCGAGATCCAGGTGCGGTGGAGCGAGTCGGACCCGGCCGGAATCGCCTTCTACCCTCGGTTCTTCGAGTGGTACGACCTGGCCTGCGCCGCGCTGTTCGAGTCGCTGGACCTGCCGTGGCCCGTGATCTTCCCGCGCTACGGCCTGGTCGGCGTGCCGATCGTCGAGTGCGGCTCCCGCTTCGTGTCGCCGGTGCGCTACGGCGACACGGTGCGGATCACATCCACGATCGCCTGGGTGAAGAGCAAGACGTTCCGGGTGGAGCACGACGTGCGGGTGCTGGACCGGCACTGCGCCAGCGGGTTCGAGATCCGGGCCTGGGTGGCCCGGCCGGACTCGCCGGGGGCGCCGCTGCACGCCCGTCCGATCCCCGCCGACGTGGCCGCCCGGCTCGCCTCGTGAGAAGCGGGCTCGCATGCCGAGCCAAGGAGGGCCAGCCGTGAAGCCGGAAATCATCGTGACCAGGGCCGCGCCGCGCACGGGGTTCTCGGAGGGGACGGAGTCGCCCATCGCGCAGGGGGTGCGCGCGGGGGACTTCGTGTTCGTCTCCGGGCAGGGACCGCTCGATCCCGTCACCAAGGAGGTCGTCTCCCCCGATATCGCCGAGCAGACGCGCGTGACCCTGGACAACGTGCGGGCCGTCCTGGAGGCGGCCGGCACCGGCCTGGAGCACGTGGTGAAGGTCGGCGTCTTCCTGCGCGACATGAAGGACTTCCCGGTCTTCAACCGGGTGTTCAAGGAGTACTTCCGCGGCGTCCAGCCCGCACGGACCACCGTCGAGGCGGCGCCGCCACGGGCCGGGGTGAACGTCGAGATCGACGCCATCGCCTGGGTGCCGCGATGAGCGGCGACCTGGTGGCGGCCTACCTCACCGTCCACACGCCGCGGTACTGCACCCTGGAAGCGGCGCTCGCCAACCGGGTGGCCCACCCCGACTTCCAGGTCGTGCGCGACGGCCTGGTGGCGCAGGGCGAGCACCTGGCCCGGATCGCCCCCGACGTCATCGTCATCAACTCCTGCCACCTGGTCGCCACGTTTCCCACCGTGGTGGACGGCACGCCCCGGCACCGGGGCGTGCTGACCGCCCAGGAGGCGCCCGACCTGATCCGGGCCGTGCCCTACGACTTCCCCGGCGACTACGCCCTCGCCGCCGCCGTCATCGAGCGCGGGCGGGCGGCCGGCCACTTCTGCACGCTGGCCGACGACGTCCACTACCCGCTCGACTACGGGACGGTCATGCCGCTCGTGTGCTACCTGGACCGGAGCCAGCGCGTGCCGGTGGTGCCGGTGTCGGTCACGCTGGCCAACGACCTGGCCGAGTGCTTCGCCTGGGGCCGCTACATCGTGCAGGCCGTTCGGGCCCTCGGGCGGCGGGCGGCGTTCGTGGCCAGCGGCAGCCTCTCGCACAAGCTGGTCCGCCGTCCCGAGCAGTGGCCGAGCGCCGAGGACCAGGCGCTCGACCACGCCTTCGCCCGCCTGCTGGCCGACGGCGAGTACGACAAGGCCTGGCGGTGGCTACCGGAGTGGGCGGCCCGGGTGGAGTGCGAGATGGGCGGCCGGCACTTGGCCATGCTGCTGGGCGCGCTGCACGAGGCCGGCCGCCGGTACCCGGCCGTCGTCCACGCCTACGGCCCGTCCTCGGGCAGCGGCAACTACGTCATCTCGCTGGGGGCCGGCGGCTCCTAGCCGAGGCTCACCCGGAGGCCGCGCGCGGCGGCGGGCTCGGAGGCCGGCCGCACGGCGTTGGGAATTCGCTCGAGACGGTGTAGATTTGGGGCCCCAGGCCGGCCCCGGCCGGCTCGAATCTCTGAGGAGGACAGGCTTATGCAAAGACTCACACGTCGGACCTTCCTCGCCGGCGCTTCGGCGGTCGCCGCCACGGCGGCGGGGCCGTGGGTAAGCCGCAGCGGCGCCCAGGGCGGCCCGATCAAGATCGGCGTGCTGCTGCCGTACTCGGGCGTCTACGCCGTGCTCGGCGAGTCGATCACCCAGGGGATGGAGCTGGTCTTCGGCCGGGAGAACTGGACGGTGGCCGGCCGCAAGATCGAGCTGATCAAGGAGGATGGCGAGGCCAAGCCGCCGGTCGGCGTCCGCAAGGCCCAGAAGCTGATCGACTCCGACCGGGTGGATATCCTGACCGGGCCCGTGCACTCCGGCGTGCTGGCCGGCATCCGGGACATCGTCCACAGCTCCAAGACCATCCTGATCGTCTCCAACGCCGGCGCCGACCAGATCAGCCGCGAGCGCTGCTCGGCCTGGATCTTCCGGACGTCGTTCTCCAACTGGCAGCCGTGCCAGCCGATGGGCGGCTGGGTGGCCAAGAACCTCGCCAAGGAGGTCTTCCAGATCGCCCCGAACTACCAGGCCGGCAAGGACATGATGGCGGCCTTCCGGGAGACGTTCGTGCCGGCCGGCGGCAAGGTGGTCGGCGAGGACTACCCCAAGTTCGGCGAGACCGACTACGCGCCGTACCTCACCAAGATCCGGCAGTCGGGGGCCAAGGCCGTGTTCGCCTTCTTCTCCGGCTCCGACGCCGTCAACTTCGTCAAGCAGTACGACCAGTACGGACTGAAGGGCAGCATCAAGCTCACCGGCGCCGGCTTCCTGACCGAGCCCGACGTCCTGCCCGCCCAGGGCAAGTCGGCGCTCGGCGTCATCACCGGTCACTTCTACACGCCGCAGCTCGACAACCCGGTCAACCAGCGGTTCGTGAAGGAGTTCCGGGAGAAGTTCGGCGGCAAGACGCCGGACGGCTTCGCCTGCCAAGGCTACGACACCGCCGAGGTCATCGTGCGGGCGCTCAAGGCCGTGGGCGGCAACACGCAGGACAAGAACAAGCTGCGCGAGGCGATCGCCAAGGTGGAGTTCGACAGCCCGCGCGGGCGATTCCGGTTCGACCCCAAGACGCAGAACGTGATCCAGCCGTTCATCTACGTGCGGGAGGTGCGGGAGGTGGCCGGCGGCCTGGACAACGTGCCGATCGACAAGATCGCCGACGTGCGCGACCCCGGCACCGGCTGCACGCTGCCCGTCTAGGCGCGCTCGGGGCCGGGCTTCCCGGCCCGGCCCCGTCCCCGGCCCGCGTGCCCTTCCTCCCCGACTTCTTCGGCCAGGCGCTCAACGGTCTCGCCTACGGGGTCCTGCTGTTCCTGCTCACGGTGGGCCTCACCCTGATCTTCGGCATGCTGGACGTCGTCAACCTGGCCCACGGGTCGTTCTACATGCTGGGCGCCTACACCGGCCTGGCCCTCATCGCCGCCACCGGCAACTTCTGGCTGGCCCTGCTGGCGGCGCCGCTGGCCGTGGGCCTGATCGGGGCGGCCATCGAGCGGCTGTGCCTGCGACCGCTCTACCGGCGCCCGCCGCTCGACCAGGTCCTGCTGACGTTCGGCTTCATCTACCTCTTCGAGGACCTGGTCAAGTGGATCTGGGGCGGCCGCATCCGCTCGATCCCGCCGCCCGACCTGTTCGCCGGCTCGGTGCAGATCCTGCACGTCGTCGTCCCGGCCTACCGGCTGTTCGTCATCGGGTTCGGGCTGGCCGTGGCGCTGGCCCTGTGGCTCGTCATCGAGCGCACGCGACTGGGCGCCATCATCCGGGCCGGCGTCTACGACGCCGAGATGACCGCCGGCCTCGGCATCAACATCCACCGCGTCTTCACCGGTGTCTTCGCTTTCGGCGCCGCGCTGGCCGGCCTGTCGGGGGTCATCGCGGGACCGATCCAGTCCGCGTACCCCGCCATGGGGGTCAGCATCCTGATCCCGGCGCTCATCGTGGTCGTGGTGGGGGGACTCGGGAGCCTGAAGGGCTCGCTGGCCGGCAGCCTGATCATCGGGCAGGCCGAAACCTTCGGCAAGGCCTGGCTGCCGGAGGCGGCCATGCTGATGATCTACGTCGTGATGGCGGCGATCGTACTCCTCCGGCCCCAGGGCCTGTTCGGGCGGCCGCTCAAGTGAGGGCGCTGGGCGGGCTCGGCGCCGTCGCCCTGCTGGCGGCCCTGCTGGCGGCGCCCTGGGTGGCCGGGCAGTACCCGGTCAAGCTCCTGCAGGAGATCCTCATCTGGGGCATCTTCGCGATGAGCCTCGACCTCCTGATGGGCTACACCGGCATGGTCTCCTTCGGACACTCCGCGTTCTTCGGGCTGGGGAGCTACGTGGCCGGCCTGGCCCTCAAGGAGTCGCCGAGCCTGGCCGCCGCGCTGCTGCTGCCGGCGGCGGTGGCCGCGCTGGGCGCCCTCGTGATCGGCGTCTTCTCCACCCGCGTGAGCGGCGTCTACTTCATCATGCTCACGCTGGCCTTCTCGCAGATGTTCTGGGCCTACGCGTTCCAGTCGGCCTGGCTGGGGGCAGAGGACGGCATCATCGGCATCCCCCGGCCCCGGGTGGCGGGCTGGAGTCTGGCCAGTACCGAGGCCTTCCACGTGACGGTGGTCGTCGTGTTCGCGCTGTGCGCGCTGTTCCTGTGGCGGGTCGTGCGCTCGCCCTTCGGCCACGTGCTCCGCGGCATCCACGAGAACGAGGCGCGCATGGAGGCGGTCGGCTATCCGGTCCGGCGCTACAAGCTGGCCGCCTTCGTGGTGGCGGGGACGGTGGCCGGGGTGGCCGGCAGCCTCTACGCCCAGTTCAACGGCCAGGCGCCGCCGGACGCCTTCTTCTGGACCACCTCGGGCGAGGCGCTGCTGATGGTCATCATCGGCGGCACCGGCACGCTCGGCGGCGCCGTCCTGGGCGCGGCCGCGTTCATCCTCCTGCAGAGCCTGGTGAGCACCTACACCGAGCGCTGGATGCTCATCCTGGGCGTGACCTTCATCCTGTTCGTGCTGTTCGCCCGGGGCGGCATCGCGGGCGCGCTGCGCGGGCGGGTCGGGGCCGGCGGGTGAGCGGCGGCGGCCTGCTGGAGCTGCGCGCCGTCCGGCGGTACTTCGGTGCGCTGGCCGCGGTGAACGGGGTGACGCTGGCCGTGGCCGCCCGGGAGCGGCGGGCCATCATCGGCCCCAACGGGGCCGGCAAGACGACCCTCTTCAACCTCATCACCGGGCACCTGGCGCCGACCGGCGGCGACATCGTCTTCGAGGGCCGCCCGCTCACGGGTCTCAGTCCTCACGCCGTCGCCCGGCGCGGCATCGCCCGGTCGTTCCAGCGGACGAACGTCTTTCCCCGGCTCACGGTGCGGGAGAACCTGCGGCTGGCCGCCGCGGCCGACGGCCGCGGCTCCTGGAACCTGCTCGGGTCGGTGTCGAGGCTGCGGGCCCCGCTGGCTCGCGCGGCGGAGGTGGCCGAGGCGGTCGGGCTGTCGGCCCGGCTCGACGAGCCGGCGGGGGCGCTGTCCTACGGCGAGCAGCGCCAGCTGGAGGTGGGCATCGCCCTGGCGACGGCGCCGCGGCTGCTGCTGCTCGACGAGCCGACGGCCGGCATGTCGCCCGAGGAGACCCTGCGGATGACCCGCCTGCTGGCCGCGCTGCCCCGGGAGGTGACGCTGCTCATCATCGAGCACGACATGGACGTGGTCTTCTCGCTCGCCGACCGGATCACGGTCCTGCACTACGGCGAGGTGCTGTGCGAGGGCTCGCCCGACGAGGTGCGGGCCGACCCCCGGGTCTACGAGGTCTACCTCGGCACGGCCGAGGAGCCGGTGGGCTGATGCTGGAGGTGGACGGGATCCATACCTACTACGGGGACAGCCACATCCTGCACGGCGTCTCGCTCGAGGTCCGAGCCGGCGAGGCGGTCGCGCTGCTGGGCCGCAACGGCAGCGGCAAGACCACGCTCATCCGCTCCGTCGTCGGCTTCACCCCGCCCCGCGACGGCGCCGTCCTGTTCCAGGGCCGGCCCATCCACCGGCTGCCCGCCTACGCCATCGCCCGGCTCGGCATCGGCCTGGTCCCCCAGGGCCGGCGCATCTTCGCGCCGCTCACCGTGGCCGAGAACCTCACGCTCGGGGCCCGGACCGGCGACGGCGCCGGCTGGAGCGTCGAGCGCGTGTTCAGCCTCTTTCCCCGCCTGCGCGAGCGGGCCCGGCAGAGCGGCGGGACGCTGTCGGGCGGCGAGCAGCAGATGCTGGCCGTCGCCCGCGCCCTCATGACCAACCCGCGCCTGCTCCTGCTCGACGAGCCGTCGGAAGGGCTGGCCCCCCTGGTCGTGCGCGAGATCGGGCGGGTGCTGGTCGGACTCAAGCGCGAGGGGCTGTCCATCCTCCTCGTCGAGCAGAACGTCCCCCTGGCCCTGCGTGTGGCCGACCGCGTCTACGTCATGAGCAAGGGACAGATCGTGTACCATGGCCCTGCCGCCGACCTGGCGGCCAACGAAGAGGTCAAGCGGCGGTTCCTCGGCGTGGCGTGACGGGAGAGGGACGTGAGCGGGCCGGGCCCTGAGTTTCCGAAGACGGCCACGCTGTCGGACCTCGTCGGGCGGGTGCTCGGCCTCAACCCGGGGTTGATGACCGGCCCCGGCACCAACACCTACCTGGTCGGGCGGCGCGAGCCCATCCTCATCGACACCGGCGCCGGCGTGCCGGAGTACGTGCCGCTGCTGGAGGGCTACCTGCGCGAGCGCGGCTGGACGCGCCCGGCCCGCGTGCTGCTCACGCACCGCCACCGCGACCACGTGGGCGGCGTGCCGGCGCTGCGGGCGCGCTTCCCGGGCCTCCGGGTCTTCAAGATGCTGCACCGCGACGCCGGGCTGCCGGACGGCATCGAGGACCTGCGTGAGGGTCAGGTCGTGGCCGGCAACGGGGTCACCCTCGTTCCCATCTATACCCCCGGGCACGCCTCCGACCACCTCTGCTATTACCTGCCCGAGGAACGCGCGCTGTTCACCGGTGACGTCGTCCTCGGCGGCTCCACGACCGTCATCCCCGCCGACGACGGCGACCTGCTGGACTACCTGCACTCGCTGCGGCGCCTGCAGGGCCTCGACATCGGGCGGATCTACCCGGCCCACGGCCCGGTCATCGAGGACGGCCCCGGGCGCATCGCCGAGTACATCGAGCACCGGCTGATGCGCGAGCGGCAGATCGTCGAGGCCCTGCAGGCGGGCTTCGAGACCATCCCCGCGCTCGTGGCCCGGATCTACGCCGACGTGCCCGCGGGCCTGCATCCCGTGGCCGCGATGTCGGTGGAGTCCCACCTGAGGAAGCTGGCCCGCGAGGGCCGAGTGCGGGAGACCCGCCTGGCCGGCGCCCCCTCCCGCTGGGAGCTGGTCCCGGCCTGAGGCCCGATCAGCCGCCCGCGCGCGCGTGGTCGGCCAGGACGCGCGCCACGCAGGCGGTGAGGCGGACGGCGGCCGGCAGGTGCAGGAACTCGTTCGGCCCGTGAGCGTTCGACCCCGGCCCCATCACCCCGGTCACCACGAACTGGGCCGACGGGAACCGGTTGGCCAGCATCTTCATGAACGGGATCGTGCCCCCGACGCCCAGCGCCAGGGCCGGCTTGCCGAAGTAGGCCCGGGAGGCGGCCTGGAGCGAGTCCTGGAGCCACGGCGCCAGCGCAGGCGCGTTCCATCCTCCGCTCGGCGCGTCGGCCGTGAACGAGACCCGGGCACCGTGCGGGGGATCGGCCTCCAGCACCTCCCGCACCCGGCGCGCCGCGCTCTCGGCGTCCAGCGTGGGCGGCAGCCGGAGGGAGAGCTTCAGCGCGGTATAGGGCCGCAGCACGTTGCCGGCGTCCTCGATGGCCGGCAGCCCGGCCGCCCCGGTGATTTCCAGGGCCGGCCGCCAGGTGGCCGCGAGCACCAGCTCGGCCAGGTCGGAGTGAGCCGGCCGGCCGCCGGGAACGAACGGATACTCGGCGTGAATCCCGGCGCCCCGCGCCTCGGCCTCGGCCCGGGCGGACTGCAGCCGCTCGGGCGGGATGGGAACGTGGAGGTCGGCCAGCCGGATGCGGCCGGTGTCCTCGTCCTCGAGCCGCGAGAGCAGCGCGCGGGCGATGCGGAAGCTCGACGGCACGATGCCGCTGGCCCCGGAATGGACACCCTCGCTCAGGACCTCGACCCGCAGCGTGCCGTTGACGAGTCCGCGCAGCGAGGTGGTGAGCCAGAGCTGCTCGTAGCTGCCGCAGCCCGAGTCCAGGCACACCACGAGGTCCGGGCGCCCGATGCGGGAGGCCAGGTGGTCGACGTAGGCCGGCAGGTCCGGGCTGCCGCTCTCCTCGCTGCCCTCGATCAGGACCACGCACCGGCCGTGCGCCAGCCCCTCGCGCTGCAGCGCCTCGATCGCCGTGAGGGCGCAGAAGGCGGCGTAGCCGTCGTCGCCGGCGCCCCGGCCGTAGAGGCGCTCCCCGCGGCGCACCGGCGTCCATGGGCCCAGGTCGGGCAGCCAGCCGGTCATCTCCGGCTGCTTGTCGTAGTGGCCGTAGAGCAGCACCGGGCGGTCGTCGCGGCCGGCCACCTCGATGAGCAGGAGCGGCGGGCGTCCCCCCAGACCGACGATCTCGGCCCGGAGCCCCTTGATCGGCCGCGTCGCCGCCCAGCGGTGCAGGTGCTGGACGGCGCGCTCGAGATGGCCGTGCTCGCGCCAGGCCGGGTCGTAGTGCGGGGAGCGGGCCGGGATGCGGATGTATTCGGCGAGCGCCGGGATGACGCTGTCCTCCCAGACGCGCTCGATCCAGGGCAGGCTCGGCCCGGCGTTCATCGCCGCCGGCGGCTCCGGGCGCGAGCTGCCTCCACCAGGGCCGCGAACAGTCCGCGGGCGGCCGGGTCGTGCTCCACCAGGTCTTCCGGGTGCCACTGCACGCCGACGGCGAAGGGGTGCTCCGGCAGCTCCACGCCCTCGATCAGGTCGTCTCCCTCGGACCACGCCACCTCGCGCAGGCCGCTGCCCAGGCGCTTCACCGCCTGGTGGTGGAAGCTGTTCACCGCGAGCTCCCGGTTGCCCGAGGCGGCGTGGAGCCGGGTCCCCTCGCCGAGCAGCTTCACGCGGTGGGTCGGCTCGTGCCGGGGCGCGGTCTGCTGGTGGACCAGCGCGCCCGGCACCTGGCTCGGCACGTCCTGCCAGAGCGTGCCGCCCAGGGCGACGTTGAGGACCTGAATGCCCCGGCAGATCGCCAGCAGCGGGAGACCTTCCTCGACCGCTCGCCTGACCAGGTGGAGCTCGAGCGCGTCGCGGTCGGCCGAAACGTCGGACACCGTCGGGTGCGGCGGCTCGCCGAACCGGGCGGGATCGACGTCGCCGCCGCCGGTGAGCACCAGGCCGTCCAGGCGCTCCCACAGGGCCTCGCGCGCGGGCTCGTCGAGCTGGGGCGGCAGCAGCACCGGCACCGCGCCCGCCCGCTGGACGGCGGCGATGTAGGCGGCGTTCAGCGCTGCCCGCTCCGGGGCACGGCCGGCGAGGACGGAGGTCGTCACACCGATCAGGGGCGGTGACATACGGGGAGCCTAGCACAGGGTCGAGCGCGCCGTGCGCGGCTCCATGTATCATGGCGCCCGCCATGAGCCTCGACGCCTACGCCACGCAGCGCTCGGCTCCGCCCTTCCTTCCGACCCACACCGTGCAGGTCATCGGCCGTGACTGGGCCGTGGCGGCCGGCCACCCGCTGGCCTCCGAGGCCGCCGCCCGCGTCCTGGCCGCCGGCGGCAACGCGATCGACGCCGGCGTCGCCGCCGGGCTGGCGCTGGGCGTCGTCCACCCCGACATGGTCAGCGTCGCCGGCGTCGCGCCCATCCTGGTCCACCTGGCCGCCACCGGTCAGACGTGGCAGGTTTCCGGAGTGGGGCCCTACCCGCG
>DATLZL010000104.1:0-2117 GCA_035574035.1 Binatia bacterium
GTTACTATGCCTTCCCGGGCGGCAAGGTCGACGAGGCCGACGGCGCTCCGGAGGGCCTGGAGCGGTGCGTGGGGCTCACCGCCGACGAGGCGGAGGCGATCTTCCCGGGCCTCGGGCGCCCCGCTCTCGCGTACTGGGTGACGGCCGTGCGCGAACTGCTCGAGGAGACCGGCGTGCTGCTGGCCTGCGACGGCACCGGCCGGCCCATCGACGCGGCGGCCCCGGACGTGGCGGCGTCGGTCGAGCGCTGCCGCAAGGCCCTGCTCGCCGGCGAGGGGCCCTTCGGCGCGCTCCTGGCCCGCGAAGGCTGGGGGTGCGATCTCCGGCCCCTGCGCTATCTCTCGCACTTCATCACGCCCACCTCCAGCCCGATCCGCTTCAGCGCCCGCTTCTTCCTGTGCCGCTTGCCCGGCGACCAGCAGCCCCGCCTCTATACCGAGGAGATCTCCGAGGGACTCTGGCTGGGGCCGGCCGAGGCCTACCGGCGCTTCCTGGCCGGCGCGATGGCGATGGCCGAGCCCGCGGAGTACGGGCTCGCCTACCTGGCGCAGTTCGAGTCGCTCGACGCGCTGTGGGCGGCCCACGCCGACGGCCGCGGCAAGTTCCACGGCATCGTGGACCGCATCGATGTCTTCTGGAAGGACTTCGACTGGCGGCGCCCCGGCTGGCGGGACCCCCGCGGCGCCGGCGCGGCGGACGGTGGCTAACGCGGTCATCGCCCTCCTCGACGAGCACGTCGAGGCCGGCCGCGGCCGGGCTCCCGCCGTGGTCGGCCCGGACGGCGCCGCGACCTACGAGGACCTCCTGCGCCTGGCCGGCCGCGCGGGCCACGGCCTGCGCTCGCTCGGCGTGGAGCCCGAGCAGCGCGTGGCCATCCTGCTGCCCGACGGTGTGCCGTGGGCGGCGGTGTTCCTGGGCCTCCTCCGCATCGGCGCCGTCGCGGTGCCGCTGAATACCCGCCTGTCCCCGGCCCTCTGGCTCGAGATGGTGCGCGACAGCCGGGCCAGGGCTCTGGTGGCCGAGCCGTCCTTCAGCCGGGCGCTCGGCGGCCTGACGGCGGAGATGCCCGGCCTGCACCTCCTCGAGCCGGCGGCGCTGCTGGCCGGTGGGCCCGAGCGCCTGCCGGCGGAGGCGGTGGCCGACGACGACATGGCGGTCTGGCTCTACACCTCGGGGACGACCGGCCGGCCCAAGGCGGCCGTCCACGTCCACCGGAACCTGCTGGCGGGACGCCCGTACGGAGTCGGCGTGCTGGGCGCCGGCCCCGAGGACCGCACGCTCGCGACCTCGCGTCTCTTCTTCGCCTACGCGCTGGGCAACGCGCTGCTCAATCCGCTCCTGCTGGGCGGGACGACGGTCCTCGATCCCGGCTGGCCCGACCCGCGCTCGGTGGCCGTGCTCGTCCGGACGTTTCGTCCGACGCTGTTCTTCTCGGTGCCGACGTTCTACGCCCGGGTGCTGGCCTCCGACCTGCCGGCGGACACCTTTGCCGGGGTCCGGTGCGCGGTGTCGGCCGGCGAGCGGCTGCCGCCGGAGGTGGCGGGCGCGATGGCCGAGCGGTTCGGCCTGGAGGTGCTCGACGGCCTGGGTGCGACCGAGACCATCTTCATGGTGCTGTCGAACCGGCCGGGTCGGAGCCGGCCGGGCTCGGCCGGAACGCCGGTCCCGTCGACGGCGGCCCGCCTGATCGACGAGGCGGGCGGCGACGTGCCGGACGGCACGGAGGGGACGCTGGCCGTGAAGACACCGTCGGCGGCCGCCGGCTACTGGAGGCGCCTGGACGAGTCGCGGCGCGCCTTCGTCGGCGAGTGGTTCCACACCGGTGACGTGTTCGTCCGCGACACCGACGGCTTCTACCACCACCGCGGCCGCCGGGACGACCGCTTCAAGGTGGCCGGCCTCTGGGTTGCCCCGGCCGACGTCGAGGCGGCGCTGCTGAGCCATCCGGCGGTGGTGGAGGCGGCGGTGGTGGGCGCCGAGGAGAAGCGGACGGGGCTGGTCAAGGCCTTCGCCTTCGTGGTGGCGCGCGACGGGGCGGAGTCCGGGCTCGAGACCGCGCTGGCCCGGGCGGTGGAAGACCGCCTGGCTCCGCACCAGCGCCCCCGGCGGGTGTTCGT
>DATLZL010000105.1:0-2570 GCA_035574035.1 Binatia bacterium
GGCGGCCCTCGTCCTCGCCGGCGGTGTCCCGGCCGAGGCGTTCCGGCTGCCGCTCGAGCGCGTGGCCGCCAACCTGCTCGAGCCGGGCCACCTGCTCGTCCCCCAGCGCCTGCTGCTGCCGCAGCTTGCCGAGGGCCAGGCGCGGGTCGCCTGGGACGCGGTGGCCGAACAGTTTCCGCCTCAGGTGCTGGCCTGGGCGCACACCGAGATCGCCCGGCGCTTGCCCGGCGGCGCCCTCGGGCTGCCACTCGACGAAGTCGTCCGCCAGCTCCCTCCGGAACTGCTCACCGTCCCCGGGACGACGCCGGACATGCGCGCCCTCGAGGACTTTCCGCTTCCGTTCCAGCCTCATGTCCCGCCGCCTTCCGAGGAACGGGAGCCGGAGCCGGTCGAGCCGGCGCCGGCCGTCCTCGGGGGTCCGGAACCGGCCGCGGCCGAGCCTGAGCCGCCTGCGACCGAGACGGTGGTGCAGCCGGAAGTCCCGCCGGAACCCGCCGAGCTGTCCGGAGCCCTCAGCCTGGCGGGTGCCCGGCAGCTTCGCGCCCACCGGTTGGGCGGGTGGCGGATCATCACTCTGACCGGGCCGGATGTCGCACCGGAACAGGTGGCCCGGCAGGCGGCGGACCTGGCGGCGCTGCTGGACGATCCGCGCCTGCCGGTCCTCGCCAGTCAGCTCACCGTGCGCGGTCCCGGCGAGACGCTGGTCCTCACGCCGATCGACGCACCCTCCGCCGGCGGTCCGATCCTCGCCGCCACCGCCGAGCCCGCGGCGGCGCTCGCGCAGCTCGAGCGGGCCGCCCTGCGGATGTCGCGTTTGGGCGCCGTGGAACGGCGCCGTCCCGTTCCGGACGCCCCGGGCGACCTGGTGGAGTCACCGCTGTCCCCGGCGGTGCGGGAGGCGGCGGGGCGGCTGCGGGCGTTCGGGCCCCTGACACCGGCCGTGCTCCAGGACGGCGGAGGCCTGACGCTCTACCTGTTCCTCGCCCCCGGCACGCCCGCTCGCCCGATCGCGGGCTGGGCGCGCGACCTGCGGACGGCGGTCCGGGACGGGTGGCTGGGATCGCTGGAGTCGGCCGTCGTCCGGCTGGGGGAGGACCGACTGCTGATCCGCGAGGTGGAGGCCGGCCGGGGGGCAGCGGCTCTGCTGGTGGTCGGCGGGGCGCCGGTCAGCCGGCCGGGGCTGGCCCGGCTCGAGATGGAACGGGCGGTGGCGCGGCTCGGGGCGCACTGAGGAGGCGGGCGTGTCGATCATCAACCACGCCGAGAAGCTGATCAACTTCAAGATCGTCTATTACGGGCCCGGAGTGGCGGGCAAGACGGCGAATCTGCAGTTCATCCACCGGTCGCTGCCCCAGGCCAACAAGGGCAACATGGTCTCGCTGGCCACCGGCGACGACCGGACGATCTTCTTCGACTTCCTGCCGGTCAGCGCGCTCACCGTGCGCGGGTTCGAGACGCGGTTCCAGCTGTACACCGTGCCGGGGCAGGTCCACTACAACATGACTCGCCGGCTGGTCCTGCGGGGGGTGGACGCCGTCGTGTTCGTGGCCGACTCCCAGTG
The DNA here is from genome assembly GCA_035574035.1 of Binatia bacterium. GTDB lineage: Bacteria > Methylomirabilota > Methylomirabilia > Rokubacteriales > CSP1-6 > DATLZL01. Next base: position 1,562 of record DATLZL010000105.1, read on the forward strand.
GGAGCGCGTCAAGGAGAACGTCGAGAGCTTCCGGAACCTGGAGGAGAACCTCCGGGAGTACGGTCTCTCGCTGGACGACCTGCCGTACGTGCTCCAGTACAACAAGCGGGACCTGGCCAACGTGGCGCCGGTCGAGTATCTCGAGTTCCTCCTCAACCGCCGCGCCCGCCGAGTGCCGTTCTTCGAAGCGGTCGCGGTCGAAGGCAAGGGGGTCTTCGACACGCTCAACACGATCTCCCGGATGGCACTGGCCCAGGAGTTCGGCGACGGCAAGGGGGCAGCATGAAGACGCGCGACATGATCATTCAGGAGCAGGACGCCACACGCATCCGCGAGGTCCTCGCCACGTTCCTCCGCGAATCGGGGGCGCTGGAGGCGCTCCTGATCGACCGGAGCGGCCAGCTGCTGGCCATGGAAGGGGTGGCCCGCGCGCTGGACACCGCGTCCATCTCGGCGCTGGCGGCCGCCGCCTACAGCTCCACCAGCGCGATGGCGCAGCTGCTGGGCGAGACCGAGTTCACGGTGCTGTTCCACGAGGGGCTCAAGCAGTCGATCCACGTGTCGACGGTGGACGAGGAGGCGATCCTCCTGGCCATCTTCGACGAGCGTACGACGGTCGGCATGGTGCGGCTGTTCGCCAAGGAGACGGGCCGGGCCATCGCCGCCGTGCTGGCTCAGACCCGCTCGCGACCGAAGCGGACCGGCACCTTCGCCGCGCCGCTGCGGCCCGAGGAGGCGCGCCCGGCCTGGGAACCGCGCCTGCCCTGATCCATGGCGCCTGAACCGACTCCGCCGCTGACCGCCGAGCAGCGCCGCGAGCTCACGCAGACGGCCGCCGTCTTCGAGATGATCGCCGAGGCCAACCCGGCCGACGTGAGCGCCCTGGAGGCGCTGTCCGAGATCTACGCCAAGCTGGGCGAGCAGGAGAAGCTGGCCGCGGTGTCCGCGCGCCTGCGCAGCGCCCCCCGCGAGCCGGCTCCGGAGCCACCCCGTCCGGCGGCGCCGCCGG